>JARIDM010000050.1 GCA_029263945.1 Sporosarcina sp. | reverse complement strand
AATCGTGGATAAACCGCTCGCGTTTCAAACGACAAAATCGGTAGATGCGTCAGCAGACAAATTACAGCAAGAAATGGCTGAAATGAAAAAACTGCTTAAGAATATTCATATCCCAACAACGACTTCGCAGTATCCTGATGAAATGCAGCCACTTTTAAGTCACCTGAAGAAGCAGAACTTGTCTGACGTGTTGATCGCTGAAATTGCAGATGCGATTTATACTGAAATGAAAGTAACGAAGTCAGACTTTACAACCGAAGAACAGCGTCAAATTGCAAAGGAATTACTCGTGAAAAAGTTTGGTAACTTGCACTTTGGTGGAATTTCCTTTAACAATAAATATATTAATGTGCTGGGACCTACAGGTGTCGGGAAAACAACAACGATTGCGAAAATTGCTGCGCAGGCACTTCTTACGCAAAAGAAAAAAGTTGGTTTTATTACAACAGATACATATAGAATCGCTGCCATTGAGCAACTAAGAACGTATGCAAATTTGTTACAAGCACCTGTAGAAATCGTCTATAGTGCAGAAGATTTTGCAAAAGCCATTCAGAAGTTTGAAGCGTTGGACTTGGTTTTTATCGATACAGCAGGACGTAACTATAAAGAAGTTAAATTTGTAGAAGAATTGACCAAATTGATAGACTTTTCCCTTGATATGGAATCATTTTTAGTGCTCTCTATGACTTCTAAAGAAGAAGATATGCAAACAATTATTGAACAATTTAAAGATTTTTCAATTGAAAAACTTATTTTCACAAAAGCGGATGAAACGAGTTCGGTTGGTGCTGTATTTAATTTGATGAATGATTATTTGCTTGGCGTTGCTTACTACACAGATGGCCAAGAGGTGCCAGAAGATTTAACTGTCGCCACGTTGGATAAGCTTGTATACCTTCTGTTGGAGGATGAGCGTTATGCGTGATCAAGCTGAAGCATTACGGATGAAAATGCTAAAGTCACAAGGACAGTTATCAAGGTCTATCGCAGTTGTAAGTGGAAAAGGTGGCGTTGGTAAATCTAACTTTTCTACAAATTTTTCATATGCACTTATTGCCAGTGGAAAAAAAGTTGTGATCGTTGATATGGATATCGGCATGGGAAATGTTCACATCTTACTAGGTGTAACGGCTCGAAATAGCCTGAAAGATTACTTAGAAGGAAACAAGGGAATAGAAGAGATTATTAACCACACAGACGAAGGATTAGATTTTATCTCTGGTGGATCTGGTTTGGATAAAGTAATGGAATGGTCACCGAATATTTTCGAACGTTTAATAGAAGTGTTTGAGTATTTACAGAAAAAGTATGATTTTGTCTTATTCGATATGGGTGCCGGTGCAACACAAAGCGCCATTGAACTCATCGTTGCAATAGATGAAGTGATTGTGATTTCAACGACTGAGCCAACATCGATTACGGATGCTTACTCCATGATGAAATTCATTTATTTAAAAGATCCAGAGAAAGCGTTTCACATTGTCGGCAATCGAGTATCTAGAAGTGATAATGGGAGCGATACTGTCACAAGATTACAGTTTGCAATGCGGCAGTTTTTAGAGAAAGAAACCCAAATTCTTGGTTTTCTTCCTGAAGATCCCGCAGTGCATAAAGCAGTCCTTGCACAAAAGCCGTATCTTCTCCTTTACCCAAGTGCTCCTATTTCAAAAAAAATGTCAGCACTTGCAGCGGAATTTGTGCATGTTGAATCAAAGCTCGACCAACCATCTAGAATAGGGTTTCTTGGAAAATTGAGAAATGTGTTTGCGAAGGGACGGGGGTAATCTAATTATGACTAAAAAGAAAAGAGTGCTTGTCGTTGATGACTCCGCATTTATGCGTAAGTTAATCACAGATTTTCTAAATGAGCATCCGGATTTAGAAGTCATTGCAACTGGACGCAACGGAAAAGATGCGATTGAAAAAGTAAAAACGTTAAAACCCGATGTGATTACACTTGTTGTTGAAATGCCTATGATGAATGGACTAGAAGCCTTACAAGAGATAATGGTTGTTCAACCAACACCTGTGGTAATGCTTTCTAGTACAACGGAAAAAGGTGCAGAGAACACAATGCTCGCAATGGAGTACGGGGCGGTGGATTTCATTGCCAAACCTGGAGGAGCTATTTCTCTAAATCTCCATGATATTAAAGATGAAATTATTGAAAAAGTAATTGAAGCATCGAATGTGAATATCTCGATGATGAAACGAATGAGACCTCAACAGAAGAGAGATTCTATTGACATCAAAGAGAAGCTGATAGAGACATCGATAAAGACTAAAATTAACATAAATAAAACGAAAAATATCACTAATAAGGATTCTGTAAAGAAATTCCACACAAAAGGTAAATTTTTCGTTATGATAGGTACATCGACAGGGGGACCTCGCGCACTACAAGAGGTGCTCACAAAAATTCCAAAAGATATAGCGGCACCTATTTTAGTTGTTCAGCATATGCCACCAGGTTTTACAAAATCATTGGCAGATCGGCTGGATGGTTTTTGTGAAATACATGTAAAAGAAGCTGAAGATGGTGAGCGTTTAGAAAATGGTACTGCATATATCGCAAAAGGTGGAAAACATCTAAAAATAAAAAAATTAGGCGCTACTTACTATGCACATCTTGATGACGAAGAACCACCTCGTGTAGGGCACAGACCAGCTGTTAACGTGTTGTTTGAGTCAGCTTCAGAAATTCGAGAATTGAAATATCTGACTGTGATCATGACGGGTATGGGCAACGATGGTATGGAAGGTATAAGAACTTTAAAAGAGCATTGTGAAACGATTACGATTGCCGAATCAGCTGAGACGAGTGTTGTCTACGGAATGCCTAGAGCAATCGTCGATAACGGACTTGCAGATGAAATTGTTAATTTACAAGAGATTGCGACAACGATTAAAGAGATTATAAAGATTTGAAGGGGGCATTATGATGGATACAAATCAATATTTAGAAATGTTTTTAGATGAAAGTAAAGAGCATCTCCAAGCATGTAACGAACATCTTCTTGAACTTGAAAAAAATCCCGAAGACCTAAGCATTGTGAATGAGGTGTTTCGCTCTGCACATACCTTAAAAGGGATGTCAGCAACAATGGGCTATGAAGACATTGCAGATCTAACGCACGTTATGGAGAATATATTAGACGCAATTCGAAATTCTAAATTACACGTAAGTGCGAACTTACTTGACGTTGTATTTGAATCAGTAAGCTACTTAGAAGAAATGGTGTTAGATATTGAACTTGGTGGAACGGGTAAAAAAGACGTAAGTAAACTTGTGAAAACGTTGAATGATATTGAAACAGGAAATACTTCTGTTGACCAAGCTGAATCAGAAGTTGCTGTGACAACATCTGTGTCAGAATCTACGGGTTCAACAGTACTTCAATATGACGAATTTGAAATGACCGTAATTGAACAATCTGTTGAACAAGGCCATACTGCATTTGAAGTGTTTGTAAAACTTCGTGAAGATTGCTTGCTTAAAGCGGCAAGAGTTTATATGGTATTTGAAATTTTAGAAGCTGCAGGAGACATTATTAAATCGGTTCCTTCTGTTGATAATCTAGAAGATGAAAACTTTGACCAAAACTTTACAGCTGTTCTCATTACACAAGAGGATGCTGAATTGCTAAAAGCGAAGTTAATGAAAGTATCTGAAGTAGATGAAGTCATTCTGACAGCAATCACGAAGGACTATTTAACAGCTGAAAAACCTGTTGAGAAAGCGCAAGTGGCTGTTGAAGAAACGAAAGAAGTTGTCGCACAGCCAAAGCCAACAAAAGGTAATGACGCTAAATCGCCAGCTCGTTCAAATCATGCCCATTCAGCAAATCGTACAATTAGAGTAAATATTGAAAGACTAGATATTTTAATGAACTTATTCGAAGAACTCGTCATCGACAGAGGACGCTTGCAATCGATTTCAACGGAATTACATCTTCCAGAACTAACTGAAACAGTTGAGCGAATTACAAGAGTTTCTGGGGACTTACAAAACATTATCTTGAATATGCGTATGATTCCTGTTGAAACGGTCTTTAACCGATTCCCAACAATGGTTCGACAGTTAGCAAGAGACTTGAACAAAAAGGTTAATTTAGAAATCGTGGGTGCTGAAACAGAACTTGACCGCACAGTGATCGATGAAATTGGTGATCCGCTTGTTCACTTAATCCGAAATGCATTAGACCACGGGGTGGAAACACCAGAAGTACGTCTAGCAAATGGAAAACCTGAAATTGGAACGGTTACACTTAGCGCATATCACTCTGGTAATAATGTCTTTATTGAACTAGAAGATGACGGTGCAGGCATTAGCCGCGAGCGTGTACTGAATAAAGCAATTTCTAATGGAATTGTACTTGAAGAAGAAGGCGCGCTTATGACAGACCGCCAAGTTGCAGAGCTTATTCTAGCTTCTGGTTTCTCTACAGCAGAAACAATTTCTGATGTATCCGGACGTGGTGTCGGACTTGACGTAGTAAGAAATACGATCGAATCATTAGGGGGTACCATCACAATTGATTCGAAAGAGGGACAAGGGTCATTGTTCCAAGTCCAATTACCCCTTACATTATCGATTATTTCAGTTATGCTCGTTCAGTTAGACGGGGAAGTCTATGCGATTCCATTAACATCTATTATTGAAACAGCGATTATTAATAAATCAGAAATTATGAATGCACACTCACAACAAGTCATTGACTTTAGAGGTAGCATTATTCCACTCCTTGATCTAAAAGATGTCTTTGAGCTACATGCAGAAGAAGTGAAAGATGATGACTTACAATCTGTAGTAATTGTCCGTAAAGGCGAGAAGCTAGCAGGACTAGTTGTCGATTCATTCATTGGTCAACAGGAGATTGTGTTAAAAGGTCTAGGAAACTATCTGAATAGCGTCTTTGCTATTTCAGGGGCAACGATTCTAGGTGATGGACAAGTAGCGTTGATTGTAGATTGTAACTCACTAATTAAATAGACAGGAGTGAAGAATCATGACTGAAAAAGTTCAGCAAAAAGATATGAAAGTGATTATATTTGAGTTGATGCATATGGAATACGCAATTGAAGTAGATGTGGTACAAG
>JARIDM010000019.1 GCA_029263945.1 Sporosarcina sp. | reverse complement strand
TTACATCGAAAACTTGTCCCTTCCTAAAGAAGTTGAAGAAGCAATGGATAAACGAACTTCGATGGGCGTTCTCGGCAATATGGGCCAATACCAGCAATTCCAAGCAGCAGAAGCACTCAGGGATGCTGCACAAAACGAAGGCGGCGGTCTTGCTGGTGCAGGTGCAGGACTGGGTGCAGGTGCAGCACTTGGCGGAATGATGACCAATGCATTTACGGCGAGTCCAAACCAAACAAACCAAGTACCTCCTTCTTCTCAGGAGCAAAAAATAAATTGCCCACACTGTCAGGCACTCATTAATCCAAATACAAAATTTTGCGGTGAATGTGGGAAATCTGTACAGGAAGAAAAAGCACCCTGTGTAAGTTGTGAAGCACCGATTAAAAAAGGTGCAAAATTCTGTGGTGAATGTGGCGCCAAGCAAATTACGGCCAAAACATGTGAAAAATGCGGCACAGAAAACGGTCCAAACGCAAAGTTTTGCGGTGACTGTGGGGACCGTTTTTCATAAGATTTCTATCGAGGTGAGCAAATGAGCGGCAGGGAAAATGATGCCTATACGGATTCAAAAACAATAGAACAAACCGAAGTAAATCAATGTACTTCATGCGGGGGAAACACAGTTTATGATCCCGCAACAAAAAGTTTAAAATGCCCTTTTTGCGGCACCGAAAAAGAAATTGAAAAGACACGTAATAACACCACTGAGCTCGACTATTTACAGGCATTAAAAAAAGAAGATCGCAGTTGGGGTGATGAAAAACGTGTGTTTAGTTGTGAAAACTGCGGTGCTGAAACGGTTTTAGATAAAGACAAAGTAGCCGACTTTTGCTCATTTTGTGGTTCCTCTCATATTGCATTAAGTGACCAACATGCAGGCATTAAACCTGCACTTGTCATCCCTTTTCAAATTTCAAAAGAAGAGGCTGTCGAAAAGTTTAAGAAATGGATGAAGAAAAGGTATTTTGCACCTTCAAAACTCACCCAGACTTATGAACTAAGAAACCTTTCAGGTGCTTATATTCCCTATTGGACGTTTGACGCTGAAACAAAATCTTCTTATGTTGTTCGAATTGGGACGTATTATTATGTCACTGTTACACGGACCGTGATGGAAGACGGAAAACCAAAGCAAGTGACTGAGCAAGTAAGGAAAATTAGATGGCGGACAGAAAATGGTCGTTACCAAGATTTTTTTGATGATGTGTTGGTGAAAGCTTCTCGAAATGTTGCAAGTGGACTCATCAATAACATTGAACCTTTCCAGTTAAACAGCCTAATCGATTATAAATCCGCCTATCTATCAGGTTTCCTAGCAGAACGGTATTCAATCCCCCTGAAAGAAGGTTGGGATGACGCGAGAAGAATAATTGACAGTCGAATCGAAAGTGGGATTCACGGCCAAGTATACGGAGACGTTGTGGAAATTGTGAATGTCTCAACAGACTATAAAGACATCACATATAAGCATATTCTGCTTCCGATTTGGATTTCATCCTTTGAATTTAACAATAAAGTTTATCGGTTTCTTGTGAATGGACAAACAGGTAAAGTAAGTGGCAAATCGCCGATCAGTATTGTAAAGGTTTCTATTTTAGTCGTCTCTATTCTCGCAGTGATTGCGGTCGTTTTATTTTTTTTAGACGTATTTTAATTGAAAACTACCTACCGCCCATTAAGCCGTTGATATCGCTTAACAGGCGGTTTCTTGTTATACTTTTGGACATTGATTCAACTAAAAGAACAAATTTATCAAGTACGAGGAGAGATGACGATGGATAATAAAGAAAGACAACTCATTACAACTTATTATGAAAAATTTTCAACTAACGCGTTTGACGAAAAAGATGTCTATGGATTTTTCATGCTCACTAAAAAATATACGGATGACATAGAAGTCATCAAAGCGCTTGTCCAGTTTATTGAGAACAGAGAAAACAGTACAGGCTATGTAAAAGACTATCTCGAAACGTGTAAAGAGATTATCAATGGTTTGGGAACAGAGAAAGTTCGTAGAAAAATCGAGAACATTTTCTCGTTTAAAGAGATTAGAAATGGTTTCAATACACTGTTTCAAAAACTCGGCTATGAAAAGTTACCAACAGAGACCATTAATGATTTTATTCTTTGCATCATTTCTTTATTGCAAGATGTAAAAATAACTTCAGGTCGTTTAAATAAGGAAATTGGTCACTTAAGTTTTGCCGCCTCCAGCAAAGAGCTCTTTTTAATGGGGAATTTGATGGTTCATACAAAAGGTCGCAATATGCCGATTACATTCCCAGTATTATCTGTCAACAATAGATACGAAGCGATAAAACCACAAGACCCACAAGATACCCCTTACCTCTTTGATGGTGAACTTATTGAAGTCCTGAATTTCAATAACAAACTAGCCATTACCTTTCCAGAAATGAAAACCGAATAAAACCTCAAAAACCGAGTGAAGGATTGCACTCGGTTTTACTATTTCCTCATAAAAAAATTACGACCTACCCTTTCAACAAAAGACGGAGCGACTGCGTGTAGCTTGCTTGTAATGCCCATATACCAAGGTAAATTAACTTCTCTCACGGGTTTTTTAATCGTCTTAATAATCGCTTGCACAACTTGTTCGATTGAGAGCAAATGCTTTTTCACAGAAATTCTGTAATTTCCAGATGCATCGGCAAGGTCTAAAAACGGCGTATCGATTGGCCCTGGATGAATCGTCGTAACATCAATATTAAAAGGTTTAATTTCCATCCGAAGTGCATCTGTGTAGCCAATTAATGCATGTTTGGAAGCGGCGTAAACGGATGATTTAGGCGTCGCCACTTTCCCAGCCTGCGAACCAAGATAAATGAGGTGCCCACTTTCTCGCCGCATCATTTCTGGCAGCAACCGTTTTGTTAACTCGATTGGGGCGATCACATTAATCGCCATCGCATCACGCACAGATTCGGATGAAACTTCGAAGCTGTATGCAAACATGCCTACCCCAGCAGAAAAAATGACCAGATCCGGTACATCAATCGTTTCACATAAACGATCTAAATCTTCCGTTTTTGATAAGTCAGCAACAATTGTATGCACGCCGATTTTTTCTAATGTTGCTAACGCTTCAACTGACCTTCCAGTTGCCCAAATCAAATGTCCTTCTTGCGCCAATTTTTTAGTGAGTGCTAGACCTACGCCGCTTGTCGCACCCGTTATTAAAATCGTTTTAGACTTGTTCATAATGCAAAATACCACTTTCATCTCGATTTGCGTGAACCAATCCTTCGTCAACGAGGTAATCTGTTTGCCCGATCGTTTCAGACAATGTCAGGCCAAGTTGCTTTTCGTACACAACTGGGAATAATTCTTTCGTTAATTCAAAAATTGTACGGGGCCCTTGATCCATCATTGCAAGAACTTTTAATGCCCGGTCTTTTTGCTGAACGAGCCGATTTTCAATTAGCGAATGCACATTTCGAACTTCTCCCCCATGACCAGCATAGATTAGCTCAACAGGAAGCGAGTGAATTCGTTTAAGCGAATCATTATATTGTAACATCGGATGAGGATTCTCCTCTTGTGGATTGGCAGGTGGCTCGATTAGCGGATTAGAAGAAACGTTCGCTATAATGAGGTCTCCACCGATTAGTGTTTTTTTACCTTCATGCCAAAAAGCATGGTGACTTTGTGCATGGCCCAATGTTTCAAGAACAGACCAACCTGGATGCCCTGGGAGCAGATCTCCTTCTACCAAAATTTTATCAAGCGGACGACTCCCCATAAGTACAGCTGATTTTTTCATCTGTTTTACCCAACCTCGATATTCTTCAGGTACACCTTCTTTTACCAAACGATCGAGGTAAAATTGATCGTGATAAGCAAAAAATGCTTCGTCTCTTTTCAGCCATAAATCGTTATAGGCATGCCCGAGAACCGTTGCGTTTTCAAACGCATCGATCCAACCTGAATGATCTGGATGATGATGGGTTAAAATCACTTGTTCGATATCGTTAAATGTATAACCAGCTTCGCCTAAGCCAAACTTTAACGCTTCATAAGCTTCAGGTGTTTTCGGCCCAGCATCTATAAGGGATAAAGCATCTCCCTTAACAAGAAATGCGTTTACATCTCCCACTGCAAAAGGTGTTGGAATAACAATTTTATGAATCATAGTGAAAAATCTCCTTCTTTTAAATGAATAACTATTCAGTTCATTGTACCTCTTTTTCGAAACAACGTCATCCTTTCTTTTAGCCAAATTTGACTTTCAACAATGCACATGACATAATCAAATCTAATTGATATGTATCGTAGCTTTGATGAAGACCAGTAGTTGTGGTGATGGAGAATAGAGATTGTGGTCACCGGCTGAAAGCCACATCTCCCACTCCCACGTCGAACCTCCTTTTGAGCTGTCGTAGAAATGCGGCCGTGACTATCGCGTTAAGATAGAAAAAAGTTGTGCTGCTTCGTGCAGCAAAATTAGGTGGTACCACGGAAATTTGCGTTTTCGTCCTTATTCATAGAGGATGAAAATGCATTTTTTTATTGGAATTAAAGGAGCGATTGTATGGAGAAAGTTGTATTTGTAGGCGCAGGTTCGATGGCTGAAGCCGTCATCGCAGGAATGATTGAACAGAAAGCAATCACGCCTCATCATATATATGTCATGAATAAATCAGACGAAGAAAGATTAATAGCACTACAAAATAAATACGGTACATCGATTGTTTGTAAAGATAAAGCGGCACTTAAACAAGCCGATTTAATCGTACTCGCAACAAAACCAAAGGACATTCACCAAGTCATGACTGAACTTCGACCGTTCTTACAGGACCAAGCAGCCATTCTCTCTGTCATTGCTGGCGTTTCGATGGCTACGATAGAAATCGGCTTTGGCCATCGACCCATCGCACGTTGTATGCCAAATACATCCGCAACGATTGGAAAATCAGCAACAGGTGTTGCGATGAATCGTGCAGTTGATGAAAGTACCCGTCAAGATATGCTTCAACTACTTGGGGCTATAGGTCTTGTAAGAGAAGTGGAAGAAGATGATTTACATGCGGTTACTGCATTGTCAGGAAGTGGGCCTGCTTATGTTTATTATTTAGCTGAAGCATTAGAAGCAGCGGCGCTAACGAATGGGTTATCCCAAGACGTCGCACGATCACTCATTATCCAAACGCTTGAAGGTGCCGCCGCTATGCTAAAGGAAACAGAAGCTGAACCTGCGCTACTCCGCGAAGGGGTTACAAGCCCAAACGGGACAACGGCTGCTGGATTACAAGCCCTAGAAGACGGCAACTTTAAAGAAACCATTGCGGATTGCATTAAAAAAGCAGCCTTACGCTCACGTGAATTAGGCGCATCTTCTGAGCATACATCGACAAGCTAACTGTGACGCCTTGCCCACCTTGCTCTGCTATACTGATAACGACAATATAGGGAGGTTATTTAAAATGGCAAAGTTATTTGAACCTTATACAATTAGACAGGTTGAATTTAAAAATCGAATCGTGATGGCGCCGATGTGCATGTATTCCAGCCACAACGAAGATGGCATGATAGAAGATTGGCATAAAACGCATTATGCGACGCGTGCTGTTGGACAAGTCGGACTCATCATCGTCGAAGCAACAGCGGTGCAACCACAAGGACGCATTTCTGCACAAGATTTAGGAATCTGGAACGATGACCAGATTGACGGTCTTGCGGACACTGTTAGGCTTATGAAACAACACGGTGCGAAAACAGGCATTCAACTGGCACATGCAGGTCGAAAAGCAACTGTAGACGGCGATATCTCCGCCCCATCTGCAATTGCCTTTAACGAACACTATAAAACGCCTGTAGAAATGACGCTAGCGGATATTAAAGAGACCATCCAGGCCTTCAAAGACGGCGCAATTCGTGCGAAGAAAGCAGGTTTTGATGTAATCGAACTACACGGGGCTCATGGGTACTTGATCAATGAATTCTTATCTCCTTTAACGAATAAACGAACAGATGATTATGGGGGTTCCGCAGAAAATCGTTACCGCATGCTAAGCGAAATCATCGACGGGGTTCGTTCGATTTGGGAAGGGCCACTATTTGTTCGAATCTCTGCAGATGATTATACAGAAGGCGGCATGACTGCTGAGTTGTATGTTGAGATGGTGAACTGGATGAAAGCACAAGGCGTTGACTTCATCGATGTCAGTTCAGGTGCGGTTGTCCCAGCGGCCATCGACACATATCCTGGCTACCAAGTCCCCCTATCAGAAACAATTAAAACAAATGCAGAAATTCCAACTGGGGCTGTCGGCTTAATCACAACAGGCATTCAGGCGGAAGAAATCTTAAAAAACAACCGCGCCGATATGATTTTATTGGCACGCGAACTCCTAAGAAATCCATATTGGCCGTACACAGCAGCCAAAGAGCTTGGTGTTGAAATTAAAGCACCTAAACAATATGAACGTGGTTGGATCTATTAATAAATTTATGTCACTAAAAAAGGAATCTCTATGGATGAACCATAAAGATTCCTTTTATTTTCTGCTAAACTATGCTTTTTCTATCCTTAATACATTACTTGAACCAACCGCTTCATTCAACAATTACATTATAGGTTTTATTGCTACATCACCAATAGAATCAAAAACTCAATTGTTTTTTCCAATCACTACTCAGCAAGCTAGCAGTAAAGTTCAACTCAACCTTTTACTGCTTGAACAAGTATGGACTTAAGTATGCGATTCCTAAACTTACGCCAAATGCAACTGAAAACGCCGTTAATATGTTGAGATCCTCTTTAAAAAGGAAATTAACCGTTATATTAATAATGAATAGAACCGAAAAATATTTCAAAAATTTAATATGGCGTTCTCTCAAACTCTTTCCCCCTAATTTAAATCACCTAATGATTTTTTATAAAGAGTTGATTTCAAAATGTGTCTTTATAAAACTTTGCATAAACACAAGTATCCGTTAATTTACTACCATCTGCTGATCAATCATCGTCCTTTAAAATCCTCTCTAATTCAAATCCTAACTTCTCAGGGATTGAACGGCTATTTAAATTAGTGGATTTATATCTAATTTCTTTTCTACTAAAATTAATTAGATTGAAACCTGGATTAAACCCTTCAAATACATCATTTTAATACTTAACGGAAAGCCTAGTTGCTAGTGAGATGGTTCACAGCTTCCTTCATCATCACATGCCATGCACTGATCTGCGACTAGCCTT
>JARIDM010000288.1 GCA_029263945.1 Sporosarcina sp. | reverse complement strand
TGTTAGATTCCTACCCTCTATTATAAAATTGCCTTCATTAACAACTTGGCCATTTTTCACAACGCATAATCAAAAGAACGTTTTTTCATCTAGGTTTCAATTGACTACTAAGAACCGCTATTTTTTTTTACTTTGTTATACCATGAAGAGAATAACGTACGTTTAAGAAAGGCAGGCTTGAATGCCTTTCTCACTGTTGCCATTGACCAGAAAATTACTATTTAACGGAAGAGGGTAGACTCAAGCTAAATGTCTCTGCTTCGCATGAAAAAATCAACATCCTTTTAGAATCAACACAAAGCAATAAAGAAGAACAACAAGCACTCTCTTTAGAAACTTGTCCATTGAAAAACCAGAACCTGCGCGACTAGGTTCTGGTTTTTGTGATTCTACCAATTTCATAATAGGCTTTTATGTTACTGATTCAACAGTCAAGCTTTTTTCCGTAATGCTTTGAACTTCTCGGCGCGTATGTTCACTTGTCGTCAACATATGCATATGACGTTGAAAACGCCACATCACGAACGCGTGCATATTCGCTTGGGTTACGTAGTAGATAAACCACGGCATAGCCGGCAAATAATCATGAATGGCAATAATTGCTTCCGCAAATCCTGGTATTTTTCGAAATTCCATTCGTCCACGTACATTTACAGAAGGATCCATTAAAAAGCCATCTGTAATGTAATATAAAGCACGGTCTTCCGTACTTCTTTCCGCTGAATACTGTAACTCTAATAACGTTCGGTTTCCTAAAAACCCTATTTTACAATTTAAATTTTCATCGACTGTCGTTAATACCCATGGATTTAAAAAAGTGGACAACCATTTGACGTAATAACGCGCAGCTTCATCTGCTGTCCAATCATCCGGTAACTTAATACGTTGAACTGATCGAACATCTTGCTTTAAGGGGCCAAAAAGGGGTTGTGCCGTAGATTTGGATTCTGCCGATTCAGCTTTAATGGCTTCCTCCGCTGCTTCCATAAAAGGAATGGTCCCATCACTTACGCCTTCTAAATGATTTTCAGCACGCACCACCATTGGATGCTTTAAGCTTTCGACAAGTGGATAAACGATTTCTTTCGGTGTTTGTGTCACAAGTCGTAACCATAATCGGGAAAGGGTCAATGAAAAATAAGGTGCATCAATAAATGTTCGTTTTTTTCCTAATGCTTCCGCTGTTTTTTGCATCATCGACTTGTAGGTCATTACGTCAGGACCTCCAATATCAATTGTGCGCGTAGCTGGCTTAAAATCTAAAATGATTGAGGTTAAGGCGTTTAGCACATCGCTTAAAGCAACTGGTTGTGTATGAGAACGCGTCCATTTCGGCAACACCATAAGCGGCAATCGCTTGACAAGCTTTGATAGAATGGGAAATGACGATCCTTCAGGCCCAATTATTAGACCAGCTCTCAGCGCCGTAACGGGTACATCATAAGATCGTAAAATCTGCTCGACTTCTAAACGACTTTTTAGATGTCGAGATAAGTTCTTCTCTTCTTCTTTTGGAATGATCCCACCTAAATAAACAATTTCCTGAACGCCTTGTTTATTTGCTGCTTGTGCAAAGTTATCTGCTAAGATTACATCCATATCTTCAAAACTTCCTTGCGTTAAGCGAGCAGATTTCATCATAGAGTGGACTAGATATACAGCAATATCAGCACCTTCCAGGCTTTTCTCTGCATCTTTCATCGAAAACAAATCGCATGAGCGCCACTCTATTGAACTTGTATTTTTTTGTTTATCTCCATTACGTGAGAGTGCGATCACTTTCGCATGACCTTTTAATTTTTTCAATAAATTCCGTCCAATGTATCCACTCGCACCTGCAACTGCAATGACTAATTTTTGTTCTCTCATAGCGCTAGCACCCCTTTTTTACTTGCTTACCCTTTTCGCTTCTTTCATAAGCAGCAATTGACTATTTCACTTGCTTTTTTGAATGAATCAGCGAAAACGCACAAATTATCAGCACTTTTCATACTGTTATCAGCACCTTTTTAGAAATCGATTGACAAGTGAACAAAAAAATTCCCTACAACATTTCCAACAAATGTTGTAGGGAATTTCCTTATGCATTCAAACTTACAATGTTCATACTTTCTAAAAGTGCTTTTGCGTCCTCATTTAAATAAGACAGGGCATCTTTCCTATTCACTAATGCCGCTTTGTCTTTCACAATTAATTTGAGTCCCCGAATGTTAAAGCTTGTTGCGTAACTGTTAATTACGTGAATTGCGTTTAAATCATTTGGTGTTAGCGTATCATCACCTTTGTTCATCACGAATTCGAATAACTCTAGCGCATTTTTATGAAGTCTATGTTTACTTCCTTTTAACAACTCTATGTTTTGTTCCATATACTTTCTAGCAGAGACAAAATCTAACTCCTCAACAAACTTGTTAATTGTTCTAAATAATTCTTGTGCGTTCATTAACACCACTCCTTTAGACCTCTTTGAACAAGATACCACAAAGAGGTCTAAAGGTCTATACCTTTGATTACAAATACCTAAACAAAATAAGGCTTTAGGTATTACCTACAAGAATTCAAACACGATTATTCCCTTAGTGTTAAGACATGCATACTTTCAAGGAGTGCTTTAGCATCCCTATTTAAATAACTAAAAGCATCTCTTCTATTTATTAATGCTACACGATCTTTTACAATAAGTTTGAGTGCACGAATGTCAAAATTTGTTGCATAATCATTAATCGTATAAATAATGTTAATTTCACTTTGACTTAACGGGTCTGTATTTTCATTGAGTACAAACGCCAATAAATCTTGCGCACTACTATGAAGTCTATGTTTGTTCCCTTTTAAAAGTTCTTTGTTTTCTTCCATATACTTTCTGGCACTTATAAAGTCTAAGTCATCAATGCACTTATTGATGACTTTAGATAGTTCGTGAGAATCCACAACGAACACTCCTTCAACTCATATTTTTCTCAAACTAATTTGAATATATTTCCATCAATTTAGCATAACTATAGCATAGTTCAACATGAAATTATATGAATTGTGTCATTTTAATAATGACTTTAATTTACTATAACAGCGCAACATATAGCTTAAAAGAAGGTTCACACAACTATATGTTGTGACGGAGGAA
>JARIDM010000279.1 GCA_029263945.1 Sporosarcina sp. | reverse complement strand
AGTTTCAATTTCCAGAAGATGAAGCGATGGCCCTTCATAATGTTCACTTTTCTTTAAAACAAGGCGAAACCTGTGGAATTGTTGGGCGGACGGGATCAGGAAAAACGGCCATCCTTAAGTTATTACTTCGCGAGTTTGAAGGGTATAAAGGAAGCATTGTTTACGGAGGACACCCGATTAACCAATATAAACAACAGTGTCTGAGGGCTTCCATCGGTTATGTTCCTCAAGATAACTTTTTGTTCTCTACAACTATAGAGGAGAATATTGCCTTTACAAATCCAAAAATTTCAAAAGAAAAAATTTATGAAGCTGCAGAGCTTGCGCAAATTCATAATGATATTCTCGAATTTTCAGAAGGGTATGGCACAATTGTCGGGGAACGAGGCGTATCGTTATCTGGCGGACAGCAACAAAGGGTTTCCATTGCGCGTGCGTTAATAATGGAACCTGAATTGCTTATTCTAGACGATTCGCTATCGGCTGTTGACGCGAAGACGGAAGAGACGATCCTCGCCGCCCTAAAACAAGCAAGAGCAGGAGAAACAACCATTATTACTTCGCACCGCTTAAGTGCAATTCAACACGCACATAAAATTATTGTGATGCATGAAGGAACGATAGCCGAGATGGGCACACATGAAGAATTATTAGCATTAGACGGAAAATATAAGGAAATGTATGACTTGCAGCAACTTGAAGTCATGGTTGAAAAAGGGGGCGAGGCGTAATGTCTATAGAAAAATTACCGAAGTTAACAGCAAAAGACCAGTGGCATGTTTTTAGGAGGTTGTTACGTTATACTCGCCCTCACAAAGGCAGCATTGCCATTGCACTAATACTGCTAATCTTAACAATTACTGGCAGTATTGTGGGTCCTTTACTCATTCAACGTTTTATTGATGATTATTTGACACCACTCAACTTTCCACAACAAGAAGTGTTAACACTTGCAGCACTCTATGTAGGCCTTCAATTGTTTATCATTGTCGTTTCTTATTTCCAATTAATCCGTTTTCAAGATATTGCATTGAAAATCATTCAACAAATGAGAATCGATGTCTTTTCAAAAGTGCAAGGTCTAGGAATGCGTTATTTTGACAAGACACCTGCGGGAAGTATTGTTTCGCGTGTGACAAATGATACAGAATCGATTAAGGAAATGTTTGTTAGTGTCATCGTGACATTTTTACAGGCTATATTTATGCTTGTGGGTGTCTATATTGCTTTGTTTACATTAGATGTTCAGTTGGCATTTACTTCTTTATTGTTACTACCTCTGTTTATGGGAATTGTCATTGTTTACCGTTACTACAGTGCCGATTTTTATCAGGATATACGAGAGCGTTTGAGTCAATTGAATGCTAAAATTGCTGAATCACTTTCAGGAATGGCCATGGTTCAAGCGTTTAGGCAAGAAGAACGCTTGGAATTTGAGTTTGATGAAATTAATGAAAAGCACTACAGAGCAGGTATGCGTAATATAAAATTTGACGGCCTCTTACTCGGCCCAGCCATTGACTTGTTATATGCGGGTGCAATTGTATTCGTCCTTGGTTATTTTGGCTTCATGTCATTTGATAGTTCTGTTGAAGTAGGTGTATTGTATGCCTTCACTACTTTAGTGAGTCGGTTATTTCAACCAGTTCAACAAGTCATGCAGCGTTTATCGATTTTTCAACAAGCACTTGTGTCTGCTTCTCGCGTCTTTACGTTAATGGATGACACGGATATGGAACCTACGCAAGAAGAAAACACACACGTTGAAATCAGGGAAGGGAAAATCGAATTTCGTAATGTGACGTTTTCTTATGACGACGAAACGGATGTGTTGAAAAATATTTCATTTACAGCAAATGCAGGTGAAACAGTGGCGCTTGTAGGTCACACGGGGAGTGGCAAAAGCTCAATTATTAACTTGCTCATGCGGTTTTATGAATATGAGCATGGGGAGATTCTTGTTGATGGTCTCTCTTTAAAGGCGTATTCAAAAGAAGAACTGCGTAAGCGGACTGGGCTAGTCTTACAGGACCCCTTTATGTTTTACGGAGATATCGAAAGCAATATCCGCTTGCACAACCATAAGATGAAACCAGAAGAAGTAAGGGAAGCGGCAGAATTTGTGCGAGCAAATGAATTTATCGAACAACTACCCGATAAATACCAACAACGTGTAACTGAACGTGGTTCAACCTATTCAAGTGGGCAGCGGCAGCTCGTTGCGTTTGCACGTACGATTGCAACAAATCCTAAAATACTCGTTCTTGATGAAGCAACGGCAAATATTGATACCGAAACAGAAGTTGCGATTCAAAAAAGTTTAGAAAAAATGAGAAAAGGCCGAACGACGATCGCCATCGCCCATAGATTGAGTACAATACAAGATGCAGAGCTCATACTCGTTTTGCATAAAGGCGAAATTGTTGAGCGCGGCACACACCAAGAGTTACTGGAACAACAGGGACTTTACCGGATGATGTACGAACTCCAAAACAGTACAGCCGAAGATGTAAGTTAGTCCAGAAACAGCTTGCAGTGAGCGATTCTAGCGCATCTGCAAGCTGTTTTTATATGTGTTTTTTGGGGGTCACAAATCGTTCACAAACAAAATAAGCGAATTTGGCTGTATCTTTTGGTACGATTGAGAAAGTGAAAAATAAGGAGAGAAGATGATGGGAACTGATTTAAATATGTTTTTTGCTTTTGGGGCAGGTTTTTTAAGTTTTATTTCACCTTGTACCCTACCGCTTTATCCAGCATTTCTTTCGTATATTACGGGTATGTCACTTGATGATTTACAATCAGACACGAAACGTATGACGCGAAGAGGCATGCTCCATACGTTATTCTTTTTAATTGGTTTTTCGCTTATATTCATAGCGATGGGCTTTGGATCTAGCTTCTTAGGCTCGTTTTTCCAAGAGAATATCGTTATTTTAAGACAAGTAGGCTCTATTTTTATCGTTTTATTTGGTTTAATGATCGTGGGGTTATTTACACCAGACTTTCTCATGAAAGAACGTAAATTGCAATTTAAAAACCGGCCTGCAGGATATGTTGGAACGCTTCTCATAGGACTTGCGTTTGCAGCGGGTTGGACACCTTGTTCAGGACCGATTATTGGTGCAATTCTTGGACTAGCAAGTACAAATCCAGGATCTGGTATGTATTATATGCTTGCCTACGTATTTGGATTTGCAATTCCATTTTTTGTTCTATCATTCTTCGTTACGAAGATTGGTGTCATTCGCAAATACAGCGGACCGATTATGAAGGTCGGCGGCTATATTATGATTGCATTTGGTATTTTACTATTCTTTGATGGAATGACGTATATTATCAACTGGCTTAGTCCATTTTTTGGAGATTTCCAAGGTTTTTAATGAATAGGAAAGGATGAGTAACATGAAAAGTATTGTTACATTTGAAGAATGGATAGAGATAACAGAAAAAGAAAAAGAATTTTTGTTATTCGTCAAAACGGACAATTGTTCTGTTTGTGACGGCTTATATCCACAAGTAGAAGTGCTACAAAAGGATTTTCCACTTCCGTTTTACATTGTTAATGCAGTAAATTCACCGGAAATTGCGGGTCAACTTTCTTTATTTTCTGCGCCTGTCGTTCTTTTGTTTAGTGAGGGAAGAGAATATGCGCGGTTTGCACGCTTTGTCCCAATAAATGATTTAAAGATCCGTTTGCAAGAGTTAGTAGAACGGGGAAATTCGGTTGATTGAAGAAATCTTCACGAAAATCCCGTCGATTTAATTACTAATTGGTACATCTGCACTCGCCTTTTTCATGGGAACAATGGCCATTATTGTGCGGTCAAAATCGGCTAAGCGACCCGTTTCTGTGAAGAAAATTATTTTACCGCCCGTTTTTATGTCAACCGGTG
>JARIDM010000266.1 GCA_029263945.1 Sporosarcina sp. | reverse complement strand
ATATTCGTTATGTCCGAAAGAAACTTGAGCGAGAGGGAGAGGTTACGCTCATTCAAACCGTGCGTGGTGTGGGCTATGTCCTGAAAGAAGAAGTATGAAATTAAAAACGAAAATACATCTTTTTTCGACACTGTTAATGCTTGTGATTTTAACGTTAACGAATGTAGCCGTATACTTTTTATTCGAAAAGATGGCTTATGATACAGAACGCCACCAATTACAAATGCAAGCCGATCAGCTTACAACTTCTTTAAGTAAAATGACGGAACAAACAGATCCACATGCAGTTATGTTAGCTTATCTACCGCAGCATGGGGCGCTACGACTTTTCGATGAAACAGGTAAAATAAAAACAGCGGTAGATTCCGCAAGTGGATTGAAAGAATTTACCCCCACCTTTGAACAAAAAGCTTATTATGCTGTGACGAAGTACCAAGGGGAGCCAGTAATTTCTCTTCGTGCGCCTGTTATCTGGACAGACGGTACTGTTCTTGAACTGCAAGTTATCGAAAAGCTAGTAGAGGTTAAGTTAAATTTAGCAACACTCGTATTCGTCTTGGTAGGTGCTACACTCATCGCGATGATTCCGATCTTATTATCTAGTGTGGCATTGAGCCGTATTCTTATTCAGCCAATCGAGCGTCTGATTGATACGATGACACAAAGTCGACGTGCAGGAACCTATGAGACCATTGCAGCGCCAGCAAAAGGGAAAGATGAAATGGCTCAAATGGTTGTGACATTTAACGAGATGATGGGCCAATTAGAAGAGAACTTTGTTCAGCAAGAGCAGTTTGTATCGAATGCTTCGCATGAGTTAAAGACGCCTTTAACGGTCATTGAAAGTTATGCACGTTTATTAAAAAGACGTGGATTTGACAATCGAGCGGTTGCTGAAGAATCAGTGGATGCCATATTAGGCGAATCTGTTCGGATGAAAGAAATGATTGAGCAACTCCTTCATCTTGCGAGAAGTAATGAACAATTAGCTTATCAATTTAAGGAAGCAAATTTAAATGAAGAAATCGAGAAAACACTACAACCGATGCGCCAAGCTTATGCAAGGGAATTTACGTACGATGGCGTTCCGAATGCACGCGCCGTAACAGACGCTGTAAAGTTTAGGCAGTTGTTGTATATTTTGCTCGATAATGCCAGAAAGTATAGTGACGCTTTAGTAAAGGTAACGATGGAAGAAAGTGAATCAGCTTACATGATTTCGATTATCGATTATGGAAACGGTATACCAAAAGAGGCCTTGCCACATTTATTTACGCGTTTTTATAGAGTTGAAGAAGACCGAAGTAGAAAAACAGGGGGAACTGGACTCGGCCTTGCCATCGCAAAAGAGCTTTCTGATGGTCTGGGAATGATGATTAAAGTAGAAAGTATTCAAGGAATGGGGACGACGATTCGCCTGCTTGTCCCGCAAAAAAGACTGCTCACCGAATTTTAATCTAAACGTTGTAAAATGAGGGGAAGGAGGCGGAAGTGATGGGTGTTGTAAGAAAACAATTTTTCTTGCCGTTACTGATTTTAATAATCCTGCTTTTTGTAGGGTTTATATATATAGGAAGCTTCTTATCAAAAGAGGACTGGTTATCTGAAGCAAAGGTTCGTTCTCAGCTTGAAGAAATGTACGAAGGAACGGTCGCAACTATAGAAGTGAAAAATAATGTTTATGTGGCAGACATGACACGTGCAGGCGCCCTTTATACAGTCGCTGTTGATCCTGAAAATGGAACAGTTCTCTCTATGAAGCAGCTAAGTGAAATGGTGATTGAAACGCCTACACTGTTAGCTGAAAAGGAAGTTGAGGAAATCATTGAAAAGGAATATGAAGAAGTTAAAGAGGTTAGGCTGAATGAAAGCAAAGCCCCGCCAGTCTATGAAGCTGAGACTGTCAAAGACAAAGAGGTTGTAAAAGTAGATGTCGATGCAACGAGTGGAGAGGTAAAAAAAGAAAAACCAAAAGCCTCCACTAGCCCAAATGCGCTCATCTCCAAAGAGCGTGCAATTGAAATTGCACTTGGACAATTACGAGGAGACATAGAATACGTGAAGTTTGAAAAAACCAATGATGGTGGATTTTATTTAATTGAAATTGAAAAAGATGACGATGAAGATGATTTGGAAGCGATTATTCAAATCCATGCAATTACAGGAAAAGTGATGTCTGTCATTTGGGATGATTAATTCATCACGTTAACTTTTTATGAATCGTCTACAAAGGTACCTCCATAACGCCGTGTTATGGAGGTGTCTCTCAAGAATAAAATTATTTTAAAATAATTTAACAAAAGAGTGGGAATCTATAGACATTTCTTCATAGTTAGTCTTATTGGTTTGCTATTTAAATCTAAATAAAAATCTTATATACTAAGACGTATTCAATAAAATAAACAATAAATTGTCGGAATATTTGTTAATAAGCGGCAGATTGAGAGGAGTATTTCATGAAGAAAGAAAAAGTAGGTTTTTTTCAACGTTTTCTTAATATGATTGAGAAAACAGGGAATAGGCTTCCGCACCCAGTTACATTATTTGCGGGACTCGCCTTACTCGTCGTTATTATTTCAGGCATTGTTTCCTATTTTGGGGTGAGCGTTGAACATCCAGGAAATGCTGATGAAATTATAGAAGTTAAAAGTCTACTGAATGGTGAAGGGATTAAGTATATTTTCACTGAAATGACGAATAACTTTGTGACATTTGCTCCACTTGGCGTTGTTCTTGTAACAATGCTAGGGATTGGGTTAGCAGAAGGTACAGGACTCATTAGTGCAGTGTTACGTGGATTTGTTCTTTCTATTCCGAAGCGAATGATTACATTTGGTCTTGTATTTGCAGGGGTAATGTCAAGTGTTGCATCTGATGCGGGCTATGTTGTATTACCCCCACTGGGTGCTGTGATCTTCGCTGCAATTGGACGGCATCCGCTTGCTGGTCTTGCCGCTGCATTTGCCGGTGTTTCGGGTGGATTTAGTGCAAACCTTTTCTTATCGGGAACAGATGCGCTACTTGGAGAATTAACGATAGAAGCCGCTGCAATTATTGACCCAGCATATGCTGAAAGTATGAACATTGCGATGAACTATTACTTCATAGCAGCTTCTGTTTTAATTCTTACATTGGTAGGGGCTTGGGTGACCGAGAAAATCGTTGAACCACGTCTTGGAGAATATACAGGCGAGTTCCGTGAGAAGCTTGAAAAACTCACAGGCACAGAGAAAAAAGGACTTAAGTGGGCAGGTATTTCTTTAGTGATTGCCGCTGTTGTTGTGTCTCTATTAATCTTGCCGAGTTGGGGACCTCTTCGTGGAGTCGAAGGCGATATGCCAATTATTCGCTCACCATTTATGTCTTCACTCGTCCCAATCATTGCAATTCTATTCTTCGTCCCAGGACTTGTTTACGGTAAGGTGACGAAAGGGATTCGTGATGATAAAGATGTCGCTGCGATGATGTCTGCGACGATGGCTTCTATGGGGATGTTTATTGTGCTATCCTTTACGGCTGGACAATTCGTTGCTTTCTTCTCGGAATCTAATATGGGGCTTGTCATCGGAGTTTACGGTGCACAATTCCTTGAGAGTATTAGTTTGACGGGTATTCCGCTCGTCATTATGTTTATTGTGATTGCCGCGTTTATTAACTTATTTATCGGAAGTGCATCTGCAAAGTGGGCAATGATGGCGCCTGTATTCGTCCCAATTATGATGAATCTTGGGTATTCGCCAGAACTCACGCAAATGGCTTACCGTGTAGCAGACTCAGCGACGAATATTATTTCACCGCTGATGACGTATTTTGCAATTATTATTGCGTTTGCACAGAAGTATGACAAGAAGATGGGGATCGGAACGCTTATTTCAGTTATGTTCCCGTACAGTATGTTCTTCTTGCTCTTCTGGACAATCACACTGGTTGTATGGATGTTGTTCGGAATCGATCTTGGACCAGGTTCAGGAATTTACTATCCTTAATGAAAACAAGCGCCACCTTGGATGAAATTTATCCAGGGTGGTTTTTTTGTGCTTAATTAAGTTAGAAATGAATAAGTAATGAATGGAAAGTTCTTTCTTATGATGTTTTATTGTCTTTTTCACCATCAATTAAGTAGCTGTAATGATAAGATATAAAGGCGAATTCTGAAATCTATAATGATTTAGAAAAGACATGTTGACAATGTATAATTATACGATTAATATTATAAATAGACATTAGGAGGGGAACGCAATGAGTAGTGAAAAGACGGAAGAATTATCAGGAAACAAAAAGAAAAGATGGATTCCACATACATATGCTATCTTATTTGCGATTATGATTGTCGCGGCAATCGCTTCCTATGTAATCCCGGCCGGAGAATTTGAGCGACTGGAAGTAGACAATCGTACGGTTGTCGTTGAGGGGAGTTATACAGAAATCGAACAACAACCAGTGGCTCCGTTTGAATTGTTTAAGGCAATTCCACTAGGCATGACTACAGCTGCACAAATTATATTCTATATTTTCTTAGTCGGAGGTGCGTTTGGAATTATTCAAGCGACGGGAACGATTGAGGCAGGTATCGGAAGAGCTGTCCACAAACTTGAAAATAAAGAGAAATTACTTATCCCGATTATCATGATCTTATTTTCAATTTTGGGTGCAACGATAGGCATGTCCGAAGAATCCATTATATTTGTTCCGATTGGCATCGCAGTTGCGCGTGCATTAGGATTCGATGCGATTACAGGAACGGCTATGGTTAGTTTGGGTGCTGCATCAGGGTTTATAGGTGGAATGCTTAATCCATTTACAGTAGGGGTCGCGCAATCGATTGCTGAAGTGCAAGTGTTCTCAGGATTTAGTTTCCGTTTTGTTGTATACATAGTGGTTTTAGCTTTCGCGATTTGGTATGTGATGCGTTATTCTATTAAAGTGAAAAAAGATCCGACAAAAAGTATTATTCATGACATAGAAGTAGAGCTACAAGCGAATGAAGTCGAAACACATATGAAAGAGTTTCCAACGTTCAACTGGCGTCATGGGCTAGTCCTAACGATTTTAGCGAGTGGTTTAATCGTTAACGTATACGGCGTTTTTAAATGGGATTGGTTTTTAACTGAGTTAACGGCTTCCTTCATTATTGTTGGATTGTTATCGGGTTTTATTGGTAAACTAGGTATTAACGGTACATTTGATGCATTCGTGGATGGGATGAGAGTGATTGTTTTCGGTGCACTTATTGTTGGTTTTGCGAGAGCAATTTTAATTATCATGGAACAAGGATCTATCATCGATACCGTTATTTTTGGGCTGTCGAGTTTAATTGCAAGTTTGCCTGCATCGTTAAACGCAGTTGGCATGTATGTCACGCAAATTATTATGAATTTCTTTATCCCTTCTGGAAGTGGCCAAGCTGCAACTACGATGCCGATTATGACGCCACTTGCGGATTTACTTGGGATGGAACGTCAAATTGCCGTGCTTGCATTTCAGTATGGAGACGGGATTACAAATTCAATTATTCCAACGTCAGCTTCGTTAATGGCTTACTTGGCAGTTGCGGGTATTCCCTATGAGCGTTGGGTGAAATTTGTTTGGAAATTAATTCTAGGCTGGATGCTAATTGCGCTAGTGGCAATTATCGTTGCGGTGAAGATTGGAGTGTCTTAATTGCTCGTTGAAAAGAAGGTCAATACATGGTTTGAACATTTCCATGCACATCCTGAAGTTAGTTTAAAAGAGTTTAAAACAACTGAGAAGCTTGTCGAAATATTGACGTCGCTCGGGGTCGCACATCATACTTTTGAAGATGTCACGGGTGTCGTTGCAGAAATTGGAAATGGGGAGAACGTGATCGCCGTTCGTGCTGACATCGATGCGCTATGGCAAGAAGTTGATGGGAAACTACAGGCAAATCATTCGTGTGGACATGACGCAAATATTGCGATGGTGCTCGGTGCACTGGCTTATTTACAAGATGAGCCACTGGATGGCCGCATACGGTTTATCTTTCAACCAGCGGAAGAACAAGGGAATGGCGCGGTTAAAATGGTGGAGCGAGGGGCAGTTGACGGGGTAACCCAGTTATACGGAGTCCACCTTCGGCCGATAGAAGAAATTCCTTATGGAAAAGTGATTCCCGCCATTCATCACGGCGCAGCTGTTTTTCTTGAAGGAGAGATTAGGGGTGTCGATGCGCACGGTGCACGTCCACACCAGGGGAAGAATGCGATTGATCCGTTAGTGGCGATTCATCAGTTTGTGAAGACGATCTACTATTCTCCTTATGAAGCATATTCTGTAAAGGTAACGAAAATGCAAGCGGGTGGGGAAAGTGTGAATATTATTCCAGGTTCAGCGACGTTTTCACTTGATGTTCGCGCACAAACGAATGCGGTATTGGATGATTTGATGGTAAAAATTAAGGAAGGAATCGAGTTGCTTGGTAAGCTACATGGTGTAACGATTGAGACAAAGTGGAATGATTATACACCAGCTGCTGAAGTGTCTGAAGAAGCAGCCAACATTGCTAAACTTGGCATTTTAGAAGCGGTCGGTGAAGAAAGTTATGCACCTGCAGTAACCACATCGGGTAGCGATGATTTTCATTTTTATACCATTCATAAACCTGAGTTGAAAGCGACGATGATTGGGATTGGCGCGGACCTTCAACCTGGTCTTCACCATCCGAAGATGACTTTCAATAGACAAGCGCTAGATATTGGTGCACGTGTACTCGCTGCCACTTTGAAAAAAGCGGTTGCTTCTTGTAAATGAAAAAGCCTTTCGCCTACACAATGAACTGTGGGCGAAAGGTTTTTTTGAATTACTTTTGTGCTTCGAAAAATGTAGCCGCAAAAACTTTTGCAGTCAGTTCCATTGCGGGTTCGTGGAAATCGAATCTTTCGTGGTGATGCGGATAAACGAATTGTTCATCATTCATTTGGGCACCCACGAAAATGAATGCACCTGGCTTGTGGTGCAAATAATACGAGAAGTCTTCTGAAGGCATAATCGGATCGGTTTCTGTCACGATATTTTCGCCGAGCATTCGCTCGATACCACTACGTACGAGATTCATCGCAGCAGGATCGTTATTCACAGAATCATAGCCTGTTGCAATTTCAACGTTTACTTCACAACCTAGCGCTTGTCCAACAGACTCTGCAATTTCTCGCACGCGTTTTGTGGCAAGTTTTCTAAGTTCTGGATCGAAAACACGAATGGTTCCTTCCATAACCGCTTCATTTGGAATGACATTGTCTGCATGTCCTGCGTGAAAACTTCCGATAGAGACAACAAGTTCTTTTAATGGGTCTGCATTTCGACTCACAACCGACTGGAGGGCAATCATAATGTGACTGGCCGCAAGTATCGGATCGACTCCCTTATGCGGTTCGGCACCATGTGTACCAAAACCTGTCACCGTAATTTTAAGGGCATCTTCGGAGGCTTGCAGAAAGCCATCACGCACGTAAACTTTCCCAGCAGGCATCTGTGATTGTAAATGAGCACCAAAGACTAGATCGACCTCGTCTAGACAGCCGTCTTCAATCATGGCCCGTGCACCCCCTGGAGATAATTCTTCTCCAAACTGATGGATCAGGACGACGTTTCCCGTTAAGTCTTCTTTGACATCATTCATCGCTTTCGCAAATCCTAAGAGTGCGGCTGTATGTCCGTCATGTCCACATGCATGCATGATTCCGGGAATGGTAGATTTATAGACAACATCCTTTTTGTCCTCAATCGGCAGCGCATCGAAATCAGCGCGGAATGCGACTGTTTTTCCTGGCTTCCCTCCACGAATAATTCCGACAACCCCTCGTCCCCCGACATTTCGTCGGACTTCGATTCCTAGAGAGGCTAAGCGCTCCGCGATGAATGCAGGTGTTTCGACTTCTTGGTGTGACAATTCAGGATGCATATGAAGAAAACGACGATCTTCAATCATTTCATCTGTATAACTCGAAATTTTAGTAAGTACTTGTTTAATCATGATGTAAATCCCTCCGATAGCGTGATTATACTCGTTGCGGGCGATGCTAACAATGATCATATCCTATGGTTTTGTTGAATACGCCCAATTACTATGGAATTCGCCCAATTATTGTAGAAATCGCCCAATTATTATAAAATACGCCTAATTAACATAAAAATCGCCCAATTAAACAGAATGTCATTCGGGCTTACCCGTGTTGACGAAAAAAACGCATCTCCTCATAAGAGAGAAGATGCGTATCATCCATTATTCTTTATCGATTAACCCAATTTCTTCTAAAAACTCTCGAGCAACGATTTCGACCATCATGCCGTCATTGTCGACTTTACCATTCATAATCTGCATAGCTTCTTCATCAATCATACCCTCAAGTTGTTTGAGCACATCTTCAATTTCAGGATATTCCTCAAGTATTTCAGCTCGAACGAGTGGCAGTGCGTGATAAGGCGGGAAGTAAGATTTATCATCTTCTAATACACGTAAATCATAAACTTGCAGCTGTCCATCTGTTGTATAAGAGTTAATGACATCCACTTCATCTGCGCTTATCGAACGGTACATCATCCCGTGGTCCATCCCTTTGACATCTTTGAATTGGATGTCATATTCCTTTTCAAAACCAGGGAGTCCATCAGGTCTGTCGATGAATTCAAAGACCGAACCGAGGATGAAATCTTCAGCGTGCTCAGCGAAATCACTAAATGTTACGACGCCAAGTTCCTCTGCTTTAGCTTCGTCAAATGCCAACGTATAGGTATTGTTAAAGCCGAATGTGTTAAACGCGACAATACCATCCTCAGCAACGAGTTTTTTTGTCATCTCAAGTGTTTCATCGGCAGTACCTGGTTCTTCGTGATAATAGGTCACAACAATGGTTCCCGTGTAGTCGGGAATGACATCGATATGACCGTTTGTCATGGCATTCCAAACGACGGAAGAACCCCCGAGGTTTTCTTTGTAAATCACTTCAATGTCGGTTTGATCTTCGATAAGCTGTCCCATTACATGAGATAAGATGATACTTTCGGTATTGTTTCTAGAGCCGAGTCGTAGTGATTCTTTTTCAATAAAGATACAGCCAGATAAAAGGCTCGCCAACAAAATGGTTACGAGTCCCAGTAAAAATTTGTTTTTCATATTTATTTCAATCCTTCCGGCGTTGTCCAACGTTCAACTGCAGTAAAGAACGTTTCAAGGATAAGCGCAAGAAGTGCAGCAGGAATCGCACCTAGTAAAATTAAACCGTCAATCCCACGTGTGATGCCAAGGAAGATGAAATCTCCAAGTCCACCAGCACCGATAAATGCAGCGAGTGTCGCGTTTCCAACGTTAATAACAGCAGCCGTACGAATCCCAGCCATAATTACTGGAATCGCAAGGGGAAGTTCGACTTTAAATAGAATTTGCATGCTGGTCATGCCCATCCCTCTGGCAGCTTCAATTGTTGCAGCATCTACGTCTTTGATGCCTGTATACGTATTGCGCATGATTGGCAATAATGAATATAAAAACAGTGCCGCGATGGCTGTCTTTACGCCAATGCCAAAGATTGGAATCATAAAACCTAATAGGGCTAAACTCGGTACAGTTTGTAAAATCCCTGTTCCACCAAGTACGATTGTTTTTAATTTTGGTACACGAGTCACAACAATTCCGAGTGTAACGGCGAGAGTTGTTGCGATAATCATTGAAAAGAAAACGAGTTGTATATGAACAGATGTTGCGCTGAGGACTTCACCCCAACGTAATTGTGTTTGCTGGACAAGTTGTTGCCAAATGTTCAAATCATTCATGTGGCGATTCCTCCTTTTCCGTCCACTGACTAGACATGGCGGAGAGTAGGGAACCACGTGTGACGAGTCCAATGATTTTGTGGTCTGCATCTACGATAGGGATCATGCCTAGTGGCGCCTCGTCAATCATAATGATGGCGTCTTTTGCGGTTGCAGTGTCTAGTAAGTAATGGTCTACTGGCTCTGTAATTTCATCGATCGTTTCAATCTTATCTAACTTTTTGACAAGGTCATACGCATTGACGATTCCGAGTAATCGTTTGTCATCATCTGCAATGACGAGGTGTGTAATTTTGCGCTGACGAATGAGTGCAATCGCCCTTTCAGGTGAACGATGCGGAAGCGATGTCACGATAGATTCTGACATAATATCAATTACAGGCATGAGTTCCGGGTTTTGGATAATCCGGTGCTTGCCAATAAACTCTTCCACAAAACCATGCGCAGGTTCGTGTAGTAATTTTTCAGGGGTATCGAGTTGTAGCAAACCCCCATCTTTCATGATGGCGATTCGGTCACCCATCTTAAGTGCTTCATCCATATCATGCGTTACAAAAACAATGGTCTTTTTTAACTTTTTGTGTAAAGTAATTAACTCTGCTTGTAATTGTTCGCGGGTAATTGGATCTAATGCACTAAAAGGCTCATCCATTAAAATAATATCTGGATCTGAGGCAAGTGCCCTTGCGATGCCAACTCGTTGTTGTTGCCCACCTGAAAGCTCTTTTGGATAGCGAGTTGCATGGATTTTTGGGTCCAAGCCAACGAGCACTAAAAGTTCTTCAACGCGTGCTTTGATCGTTTCTTCTTTCCAACCTTTAAGTTGGGGTACAATTGCAATATTCTTTTCAATTGTATAATGGGGGAAAAGTCCGATTTGCTGAATGACATAGCCGATGCTTCTGCGAAGTTCCGCAGCATTATAAGATTTAACGTCTTTGCCATTAATGGAGATTGTGCCACTTGTGTGTGGAATAATGCGGTTGATCATTTTCATCGTTGTTGATTTTCCTGAACCACTTGGGCCGATGAGTACAAGTAATTCACCTTCTTGGATTTCGAAATTAACAGAATCAACTGCGCGAAATCCACCGTCGTACACTTTTGATACATTTTCAAACTTTAACATGAGTACCTCCTATATTTTTAAAAAGCAATTCGCTAAAAGTCACATTGCAATTGTGACAAACAAGCGACTTTTTCAGTATAGCATATATTACAGTGTATTTCACGTCTCGTATTCGGAATTATTCGTCTAATGTGGACGTAAAAGAAAATTTTTCAAGCATTTAAAGAAAATAGTACTGTACGTAATAGCATATGAACAAGTGGTGTTATGTGCGATAATTTAAGAGTGTCGATGATAGGTAATTAACCATCTGTTGACGTTCAATTAATTTCATAAAAAAGGTTGTGGTTTACAGTGGATATGAAAGTTTTTATCGTAGAAGATGATCCCGCTATTTTTGAATTATTATCGAAGAGACTTGGGCAATGGTCATTTCACGTGACAGGACCAACTGATTTTCATGAAGTGATGCGCTCTTTTACAGAAGTCGAACCTCATCTTGTTATCTTAGATATACAGCTCCCTGCCTATGACGGCTTTCATTGGTGTCGTGAAATACGTGCGATTTCTAAAGTGCCTATTCTATTCCTGTCTTCACGTGATCATCCAATGGATATGGTCATGGCGATGAATATGGGCGCAGATGACTTTATTCAAAAACCGTTTGATATGGATGTACTTCTAGCGAAAATACAAGCACTTCTTAGACGAACCTATGCATACGGGGAAGAAAAATCAGATGTACTTGAATGGAATGGCGGTATCCTAGATATGAAAAGAGGGGTTATTCGTCGGGATGGCCACGAGGTTGAACTCACTAAAAATGAGTTTTATATATTAACAGTTTTAGCTGAATCAAATGATGAAATCGTGTCACGTGATCATTTAATTCGGAAGTTATGGGACGATGAGCGATTTGTGAATGACAATACATTGACGGTAAATGTGACCAGACTTCGTCAAAAGTTGGCGGAAATAGGCTTGGGCGAAGCCATCGTGACCAAAAAAGGACTGGGCTATATGGCGATTACCCTTTAGGAGTGAAAACAGATGTTTTGGGTTTATTTGAGAGATATGAAAAGTTGGATGCTGTTCTATCTGGGGTCAATCGCAATTGTAGATTTGATTGTCTGGCTCGATGATGGTATAAAAGTAGCGCTTCCTGCGGTCCTTTATTTTAATGTTTTATTGTTGGTATTTTTCGGCGGGTTTGTCTGTTGGCGTTATTATGCAGAGATGCGGTTTACAAAAGAGCTGATTGTCTTAGTGGATGCTGAAAGTGACGATTGGCAAGCCACTTTACCAGAGGCTAACTTTTTGCGAGACCAAGCCATAAAAGAACTACTGTTACAGACATCTAGTCGTTTTACAGCAGAAATGACAGAACTCCAAAAGTTAGACATGCGCGAAGCTGATTATATGGCGGCTTGGGTGCATGAAGTAAAAACCCCATTGACTGCGATGAAGTTGGTCATGGACGAGCATCGTAGTCATCCTGCCATTCGGAAACTTGATTTGGAATGGCTTCGTCTGCATTTGCTCATCGATCAACAGTTATCCATTTCACGTTTGCCGTCACTTGAATCCGATTATGTATTAGAAAAAACAGCTTTACCTCTGCTTGTTTCCACCGAAGTGCGTGCGCTTTCTTCATGGTGTTTAGAAAAAAATATCGCAGTCGAAGTTGAAGGAAGTGATCTAGAGATTGTGGCAGATGTAAAATGGTGTCGGTTTATCATTCGACAATTTTTAACGAATGCGGTGAAGTACAGCCCAGTAGGCGGAACAATCACGATTTCAATGGATCGTACCCCTACAGGCCATGTGGTTTTAAGGGTTACAGATGAAGGTCCAGGGATTCAACCGCATGAGTTGCCACGAATTTTTGACAAAGGTTTTACAGGTGGAACGGGCAGAATTCATAACGCGGCGACTGGACTAGGTTTGTATCTAGCAGAGACCGTGGCAAGTAAAATAGGCATCGAATTGGCCGCGCAATCAGAAATCGGGCATGGAACAACGATGATTATGACATTTTCAGTGGAAAATGAGTTTAATCGACCGCTGAAATAAGTGTATCGGCACTATTGTGTGGGGGATCAGGACATTTTCATATGTTATCAGCGAAACGTGACCTACTCCCTATGAAATTCACAGTCCTCCTTTCGCCAATGTGACAAGAATGTCATGTACACCCCCTTTTTTGTCATGACAATCAAACGACTACGAGATCCCCGCGCAGTATGATTGAGATAAGTTAGAAACAAGGAGGACTTTATTGATGAATAAAATAAATGCATCGACTAAAACAGTGCTACATGCACAAAATATACGTAAATCATTTGGGACGCGTGGCAATGTCCAACAAGTGTTAAAGGGGATCGATTTACGTGTTGCTGAAGGGGAATTTGTGGGGATTATGGGTGCGTCCGGTGCGGGGAAAACAACACTGCTGAATGTACTTGCGACAATTGACCGTACAACAGACGGGACAATTCTCATTGACGACGCGGATATCTCGCGAATGAAAGACAAACAATTATCGGCATTCAGACGGGATAAGCTCGGTTTTATTTTCCAGGATTATAATTTACTGGATACGTTAACAGTGAAAGAAAATATTTTACTCCCCGTATCGCTAGGGACAATGCCGAAAAAAGTAGCGGAGGCGGAGTTTAATACAATCGCTGACATCCTTGGGATTAAAGAACACGCAAATAAGTATCCACATGAAATTTCAGGCGGACAGAAACAACGAACGTCGGCCGCACGCGCGTTAATTAATCAGCCTTCAATGGTCTTTGCGGATGAACCAACGGGGGCACTTGATTCGAAATCAGCGTCATCGCTGCTTGGCACGCTAGAAGATGTGAATAAAAAACAAGGGGTCACGATTATGATGGTGACGCATGATCCCCTCGCATCGAGCTATTGTAGCCGTGTGGTTTTCTTAAAAGATGGTATGGTTTATTCGGAACTTTATAAAGGGGACCAAACGAGACAAGCCTTCTTCCAAGAAATTCTGAAAGTCCAAGGCGTTCTTGGGGGTGACAGTGTTGACACTATTTGACCTCGTCATTCGGAGTATGCGAAAGAATATTAAACATTATTATTTGTACTTTTTCGCCTTGATTTTTAGTGTGGTTTTGTATTTTGTCTTTGCGACGTTGCAACATGATCCGGCTGTGATTGCACGTTCAGGGGGCAGAATGGGCTCGGCCTTCATGGCTGCGGGCGTTTTACTGTTAGTTATCGCAGGAATTTTTGTCGTGTATGCCAATGCAATTTTCTTGAATCGAAGAAGCCGTGAAATTGGTTTGTATCAATTAATTGGGTTAACGAAACGGACAGTGTCTCGTCTGCTCATTATCGAAAATGTCCTGCTGGGCATTGGCGCTTTAGTGGTTGGGATTGGGGTAGGGGTACTTGTTTCAAGGTTGTTTTTACTCCTATTAATGAAACTCGTCGGTTTTGAAGGTTTTGTCGCACTTACCTTTTCGGGGATTGCTGTCCTTCAAACTGCTATCGTATTTATTGTGCTCATTACGCTAACATCCCTCCAAATGTTGGTCGTCGTTCGGCGCAATAGTTTATTAAGTCTCTTTAATGCAGATCAAGCAGGTGAGCACCCGAAACAACCTAAACCTGTCCAATCAGCCATTTTATCAGTCTTGGGCATTGCGCTCATCGTCTTTGGTTATTGGTTATCTGGTCGTATGTTGAATGAATGGCTACTTATCAACATGCTCGCAGTTCTGTTCACGACAATCCTGGGTACTTATTTAATTTTCCGCGTGACAATCGGTTGGCTGTTTTATCAAATCCGACAGCGTAAAGAGGGGCACTTGGGATTGAAAGATAGTTTATCGCTTGCGCCTTTAATGCACCGGTTAAAAGGAAATGCGAACTCGCTCACAATTATTACCGTACTCTCTGCGATGACACTTACAATGGTGGCGGGCGCCTATTCCATGTATTATTCAGCAGAAACAACGGCAAGGGCTTCAAAACCTTTTGACATGATATTTTTAAATGATGAAACAGAAGAATCATTTGGGGAAGAATTCGCGCTAGAACTAGAAGAAGAAGAAGGCATTGAATTTAACCGTCATAAAATTGAAGTCCTTCAGACAGCAGCCACATTTGATGTCTCGATTCCTTATTGGCAAGAGACCAGAGACAGTACGCCTATGGTTGTTGTGCTTTCTGGGGACCAGTTGCATGCGGCTGGGCAAAACGTAGAGATTCCGGGAAATGATACCGCGGTATTTTATGAACCTAGTTTGTATTACGAGTTAAATCATAATGAATTGCCTGCGACGTTAACCGTGATTGAAAATGGGCAGGAAACACCGTTACAAGTAACCTCCGTGGAAAACGGTGCTGTGATGGATTCGATTGTTGGCTTTCGCCAAGTCATTGTCAATCAGCAAACGTTCGAGCAGTTGAAAGAGCGTATGAGGCAGGGAGCGGAAGGTGCTTGGAACCCAGTTGTGGATACCTTTCAAGTCCCTGATAAAGAGCAGCGTATCAAGGCTTCTGAAATTTTTCAACAGGAGAAATATCGCTCTGGGGACTTTGGCTATATAAGTGATTACGTGACCTATTACGGGTCGATTATGGAGACAAATGGATTACTCATTTTCATCGCAGGTTTCTTAGGATTGGTCTTCTTAATTTCAACAGGAAGTATTTTATACTTTAAACAAATGACGGAGGCGGAGCAGGAAAAACAAAGTTATGCCACGCTGCGTCAGTTAGGGTTTACCGTGCAAGATATTATGCGTGGAATAATGCGCAAGCAACTGTTTGTATTTGGGATACCGCTTCTCCTTGGTTTATTGCATTCGATTTTTGCGATTAAAGCGGCGTCCTTCCTTTTCATGACGGATGTGACAGTGCCCACAACAATCGCAATGAGCGTGTATGCAATCATTTACTTTGTATTTGCGTTCTTAACAATAGGCTATTACCGAAAGACTGTAAAAGCTGCACTTTAATTTCATAATAGGTTTTTATTGCGGCACCACCACAACATATCGTCAGGTTGAACCGTTCCCGAACAACAATATGTTGCGTCGGTGTCGCAGAATAAGGTCATTCTGAAATTGACTCATTAAATATAATTTTCTAAAAACACGAATTGCGCATCTTTTCGTGTTTTTTTGGTCTGAATTTGTACTGCTATAGATTTCCTTGTATGATTAGCTTTTAGATTATGTTGAAGAAGGAGATTTGCATATGATTATGGATGCACTGAATTGGTTAGTTGGACCAGCGAATGACTTTATATGGACGTATATATTAATTGGCTTTTTGTTGATTGTTGGGATCTATTTCACCGTGGGGACGAAGTTTGTTCAAATACGGTTATTTAAAGAAATGTTTAAGCTGATTGTAGAACGAAAAGTTGGGAACAGTGGGGTTTCCCCGTTCCAAGCATTTACGATTAGTGCGGCATCACGCGTCGGCACAGGTAATATTACGGGGGTTGCGCTTGCCATTGGAATTGGTGGACCAGGTGCAATCTTTTGGATGTGGATCATTGCGATTGTTGGGATGGCGACGGCATTCGTGGAGAGTACATTAGCGCAAGTATACAAAGTGAAAGACGGAGATACATTCCGTGGGGGCCCTGCGTATTATATGCAAAAAGCGCTGGGGTACCGAAAACTCGGCATTGTCTTTGCGATCTTATTAACCCTTTGTTTTGGGTTTATCTTCAACTCTGTACAGTCGAATACAATTAGCCAATCCTTTATGGAAGTATTTGGCGTTCAAGACTGGGTTGTGGGGCTTGTACTTGTCGTATTAACGGGCATTATTATTTTTGGTGGGATTAAAAGAATTGTTAAAGTGACGCAATTTATCGTACCGATTATGGCTGTTTTATATATTATTATTGCGCTTTATATCGTGGCCATGAACATTACAGAAGTCCCTGCAATGTTCAAGTTAATTATCGACCATGCTTTTGGGCTTAAAGAAATTGTCGGTGGCGGCGTCGGTGCTGCAATTATGCAAGGTGTGCGTAGAGGGTTGTTTTCAAATGAAGCGGGTATGGGTAGTGTGCCAAATGCCGCAGCAACAGCAAATACCTCTCACCCAGCAAAACAGGGACTCGTCCAAAGCTTAGGCGTATTTTTTGATACGATGGTCGTTTGTTCTGCGACTGCATTTATTATTTTACTTGCTGGCCTTTATGATAAAGGGGAAGCGAGTGGAATTATTCTAACGCAAACTTCAATGGCCCTGCATGTTGGGTCATGGGCACCTTATTTTGTTGCGATTGCAATTATGTTCTTCGCTTTTAGTTCGATTATTGGAAACTATTATTACGGAGAAACCAACATTGAGTTCATAAATGCACATAAATCATGGATGACGTTGTATCGCGTGGCGGTGCTCGGCATGGTAATGTTTGGAGCAATGGCCCAAGTCGAAGTCGTATGGAATATGGCGGACTTGTTCATGGGGCTGATGGCAATCTTAAATTTAATCGTCATTTTAATGCTTGGTAAAGTAGCCTTTAAAGTGTTGGATGATTTTTCAGTACAGCGTAAACAAGGTTTAAACCCAGTGTTTAAAGCTGAATCGATTCCTGGCCTTAAAGGTGCAGAGTGTTGGGAAGATGAACAATAGAATTTTTGTGCGTAAGCGTTGGTGTCTATATAGATGCCAACGTTTTTTAGTTCGATTCATAGTTGTGACACTGTCTTGACACCAGTTATTACAGGTGTGATAATTTAAGCATTGAGTAATTGAATGGAGAGGTAGTTATGTCTGAACGAAAACAACTAAAGCTCGGCACGATGATTCATGGTGTAGGTGAGAAAATCTCAGATTGGCGCCACCCAAGTATACCTTCAGATGCGAGTGTGAGTTTGCCGTTTTATACTGCGCAAGCAACAATGGCGGAACGCGGAAAATTTGATTTCGTATTTATTGCAGACGCATTGTACATCAATGAGAAATCAAATCCCCATTATTTGAACCGCTTTGAACCATTGACGATCTTATCCGCACTCGCGGTATTGACATCGAACATCGGATTAGTCGGTACATTATCGACTTCTTATAGTGAACCTTTTTCTGCAGCAAGACAGTTTGCTTCCCTTGATATGATTAGCGGAGGCCGTGCTGGATGGAATGTTGTCACATCAGGCCTTGAAAACACAGCTTTAAACTTTAGTAAGACAGTCGAAGATCATCCGGACCATAAAACACGATATAAAATGGCCTATGAGTTTGTGGAAGTGATGAAAGGTTTATGGAACTCGTGGCAAGAAGAGGCATTTATTCGAGATAAAAAATCAGGTGTGTTCTTTGATCGCTCAAAAATGCATCCACTTCATCATAAGGGTGCGTTTTTTTCTGTACAAGGTCCTTTAAATATTGCACGCTCACCTCAAGGGGAACCTGTCATTTTTCAAGCTGGCGCATCTGAGGTTGGGAAAGCATTTTCTGCGAAGGAAGCAGATGTTGTTTTTGCGATTATGCCGACAATTGAAGAAGCGCGAGCTTATTATCGTGATGTAAAAGATAAAGCAATCGTGAATGGACGCAGCGCAAAGGATGTCATTGTGATGCAAGGCATTAGCCCAATTATTGGAGAGACGGAAGAGGCAGCAGAGAAGAAATATGAAGAAATTGCAAGTTTGGTGACAATCGAGCAAGCGCTGGCTTTTTTGGGACGCCTTTTTGAGCATCACGATTTCTCACAATATCCATTGGACGAGCCGTTCCCGCGGGTAGGAAGCTTGGGTGAAAATAGTTTTAAAAGTGATACGGATCGAATAAAAAGAGTCGCAGTAGAAGAGGGACTAACCCTTCGACAAGTCGCATTACAGGAAGCAACACCGCGTACACCGTTTTTGGGAACACCCAAAACAGTCGCGAATCTTGTAGAAGATTGGTATACCAACAAAGCTGTGGATGGGTTCATCATCATTGCAAATCTTCCAAGCGAATTAACCGCATTTGTTGAAGAGGTTGTGCCAATTCTGCAAAAGCGAGGGATTTTTAGAACGGAATATGAAGGAGACACCTTAAGAGAGAATTTAGGGTTAGGTAATTTAAAGAATCGTTATGTTGAAGACGAGCATATCATAAACGTTTAAATTCGTTTTAGACTAGGTGTAGTGGCCGCAGTAAATACTAAATAAACTCAAAAAATCTCCGAAACATATTTTTATATGTTTCGGAGATTTTTTTGAGTGATCATAAATTGTTTATAACTTAGATTGATTAGATTGAAAATGTAGGAATGACAGTTAAATTGATGTGGGAAAATTGCTTGTGGATATGTGGATAAGCCATCCGTTTTTTATTAAAAATCTTTTTACCTATTTACGTGTAAAACACTATATGTTAGGGTATATGAATACTAACTACCACAATATATAGTGTTATCTGCCGAAATGGTGTAAACGTAAACCTAGCTTTTTGTCAAAGGAAAACACTTATTTTAAAGAAAATAGAGTTGGAAATGAAGAGGTTCATAATGGATGAGGTAGAAGTGTCCAGACCCTACTTTGTTTCCAACTTGTTGAGCAATTATTCCAATGTGAAAATAATGGACGTACATATTTGAGGGGAGACTGAACATAGATGACAATTAACATTAAATCCACGATTATTGATCAATTAATAAATAGCTTGCAAAGTGAATTTGGTGAGGAGAAAATAGCGCCTTTGCTGAAATCGAGCGACCGTTGGATAGAAAGACATCCAGAAGGTAAAGATGCGGAATGGGCTAAAGCAATGGTGCTTGAAGCAATCAGTTTTGTTGCAGAAGATGAAACGTATTGGACATTCGTTGCATCAAGAATCTTCTTGCACGAAGTATATGTTGCTGAAGCGCAACAACGTGGTGAAAAAGTTTATGCGGATTTTGCTAAACACGTTGAGTCCCTCGTAGACAAGGGCTTATATTCACCTGTGTTAACGGAAAAGTATTCAAAAGAAGATCTACAAACACTTGGACAAATCATTGAACCAGAAAGGGACAAGCTATTTACATACATAGGCTTGAAAACTTTCGTCGATCGTTATGTTGCAGTTGACTTCAGTAAAAAACCAGTGGAACTTCCGCAAGAACGTTGGCTTGTGATTGCGATGACGCTTATGCAAGACGAAACTGAAAATCGTTTGGAAAAAGTTTCTGAATCTTACTGGGCAATGAGTAACTTATATATGACCGTTGCAACACCAACATTGTCAAACGCTGGAAAGCCACACGGCCAATTGTCGAGTTGTTTTATCGATACGGTAGATGACTCATTGCAAGGCATTTATGACAGCAATACAGACGTGGCGAACTTGTCGAAATATGGTGGCGGCATCGGTGTTTATATGGGGAAAGTTCGTAGCCGCGGCTCTGCCATTCGTGGTTTCAAAGGTGCATCAAGTGGGGTACTTCCGTGGATTAAACAATTAAATAATACAGCGGTAAGCGTCGACCAACTTGGACAAAGACAAGGTGCCATTGCGGTTTACTTAGACGTTTTCCATAAAGACATTTTTACGTTCCTTGACCTGAAATTAAATAATGGGGACGAGCGCATGCGCGCACACGATATCTTCACAGGGGTTTGTCTGCCAGATATCTATATGGAACAAGTCGAGAAGCGCGGCGAGTGGCATATGTTTGATCCGCATGAAGTCCGTGAAGTGATGGGGTATTCACTTGAAGATTATTATGATGAAACACGTAGGAACGGATCCTTCCGTGAAAAGTATGAGGAATGTGTCAATCATCCAACGTTAAGCCGTGAAACTGTCCCAGCAATTGAACTGATGAAGCGTATTTTACGCAGTCAGCTTGAAACAGGGGTACCGTTCATGTTTTACCGTGATGAAGTAAACCGTGCGAATGCGAACAAGCATGCAGGGATGATTTACTCTTCTAATCTTTGTTCTGAAATTGCTCAAAATATGAGTGCAACTGAATTTGAATCAGTCACATTAGAAGATGATGTCATTGTGTCACGTTCGAAGCCAGGAGATTTTGTCGTGTGCAACTTATCTTCGATTAACTTAGGACGGGCTGTTCCGGCAAATGTATTAGAACGCCTGATTAAAGTACAAGTACGTATGTTGGATAATGTGATCGATTTAAATAAGATTCCTGTTGTGCAAGCTGCAAGAACAAATTCTAGGTACCGCGGTATTGGGCTCGGCACATTTGGCTGGCATCATTTACTTGCTCTCAAAAACATTCAGTGGGAATCGGATGAAGCGGTAGATTTTGCGGATGAACTATATGAAAAAGTTGCCTATTTAACCATTTCAGCTTCAATGGAATTAGCGAAAGAAAAAGGTGCTTATCCTTTATTCGAAGGTTCTGATTGGCATACAGGTGATTACTTCGACTATAAAGAATACAAATCAAAAGAATGGCAAGAACTTCGCTCAGAAGTCGCGGAAAACGGGATGCGTAATGGTTACTTAATGGCCGTTGCACCAAATTCATCGACTTCAGTCATTGCTGGTTCAACAGCTTCCATTGACCCGATTTTCAAACCGTTCTTCCATGAAGAGAAAAAAGATTATAAATTGCCAACAGTTGCACCTGATTTAAATCACAATACGTATGATATCTATAGAAGATCTGCTTATATCGTCGATCAGCGTTGGTCTGTCAAACAAAATGCAGCGAGACAACGCCATATCGACCAATCAATTTCTTTCAATATTTATGTGCCAAACACAATTCGTGCTTCAGTTTTATTAGACCTTCATGTCCAGGCATGGAAGTCAGGGATGAAGACGTCTTATTACACGCGTTCAAGCGCAACAGATATCGCAGAGTGTGAATGGTGTCATTCTTAATCGCCTATGCCTCCTGGAGTGGGAACACTGGAGAAGTCGCTGAAATAATTGAAGAGACACTCAAGCACAACAATATAGAAGTAACTTCTTATCGAATCGGTGGCGGCGTGATCCCGTCTCCACGCGATTTCGATGCGATGATGATTGGTTCTTTTACGTGGGACCAAGGTGCCACCCCTGATGAAGTAAAAGACTTCGTTGCAGATGTAGGTTATAAACCTGATTCAGTCTATGTCTTTGGAACGGGTGATACGCAATTTGGTGGTGACGCCTTGTTTTGTCATGCCGCTGTGAAATTAGCGAGGTTTTATGAATCGGATGTTGAACCTTTAAGAATTGAGCAGAGCCCTAGAGGGAAACAACAAGAACAAGTAGTTAAATGGACGGAAGGGGTTATTCAGCATTGGAGACACTTACAAGAGTAAAGGTTTTAGAACCAGCAAATCCAAATAAGTCGACAGCGATTTTTGGTGGGAAAGCAAGCGGTATTCTGAATTGGAATGACATTGCGCACCCACACTTTTACACACTTCGACAAAGAATACGTGCGTTATTTTGGACGGCAAACGAAGTAGATATGACGCAAGATGTTAAACAGTTCCCAACATTACCCAAAGCAGAGCAAGATGCTTTTTTGAAAATAATTGGCTTACTGGCAACGTTAGATGGTCCACAAACGGACATCGCATTAAAGTTGTCCCATTACACAACAGATCCTTCTGTAAAATCATTAATGGCGACAATTGCCGATCAAGAAAGTGAACATAATCATTCCTATGCATATGTGTTGTCATCAGTCACTACGCTGGATAAGCAAATTGCTTCATTCGAAATGGGGCGTACAGATGAAGTCCTCATGCGCCGAAATGAACGTATTGTAGATGTATACAATGAGTTTGCAGAAAATCCAACGATTGAAACAGCATTAAAGTCGATGGTGTATACAACTCTTTTGGAAGGGTTATTTTTCTATAGTGGTTTCGCGTTTTTCTATAACTTAGCACGAAACCAAAAAATGGTGGGTACATCGACGATGGTCTCCTACATAAATCGGGATGAATTGCAACATGGCAAGGCAATAAGTGACATATTCCGCGCTGCGCTTGCAGAAAATCCATCTTACAATACCGACGAATTTACTGAATGGATTTATGACCAATATAGACACTCAGTAGAACAAGAAGTTTTATGGAGTCGTTATGTCTTAGCAGATATTGAGGGTATTGACCTTGATGAAATGGAAGGCTACGTAAAATACCGTGCTAATAAAATGTTGCGTATGCTTGGCTTAAGTGAAATCTATCCTGAATTTACGGACAATCCAATGCGTTGGATTAAAGCTTACGTGGACAGTTTTGATGATACGAAAACAGATTTCTTCGAGCAAGCCTCTCGACAATATGTGAAGACAAGTGATTTAAATGGATTTGACGATTTATAAGTGACTGAAGTAGAAAATATAAGGTGTGTGCAAAGACGTAATGTCTTGTACATGCCTTTTTTTATGGGTGAAAACCGTTCATGACTTCGTCACACATGGCGATAGAATGGGTGTTTACCCTAATAGAATCCTGAGCCTCCTGAGGGGTATACTTAGTGAGAACAGTTATCAACTAACAAACCATTAACTTAGGAGGTTTTAGTCATGACAACAATTTCATTGGATACAAATGTAGCGGATATTGTTACAGCTATTCCTTGGTCAGCAGATATATTTAGAAAGAACCGAATTGACTTTTGCTGTGGGGGTAAAATTTCACTAACAGAAGCAGCTACGCAAAGAAATATCGATCCAGAAAGCATTCTTGCGGAAGTGTTATCACTTACATCTGAACGAGCAGGACGATCAGGCGCAGAGCCCACATCATTTGGCAATAAAACACTTGTTTCTTATATACAGGAGAAATACCACGAGAATTTAAAAGCAGAACTACCCTTGCTTACACCATATATTACGAAGTTATACCGTGTGCATGGAGAAAAATACGACTATATTCCACGTCTACATGACATCTTTAAACTGTTACAAAGAGAATTAGTGGAACATACAGAAGACGAAGATGACAATGTATTCCCACTTGTGTTGTCCTTTTTAGAAAATCCGACAAGTGAGCTAAAAGCACAAGTAACGCCTCATGTTGAAGAATTAGAACGAGAGCATGAAAACGTTGGGAACTTATTGCATGAACTCCGAGAAATTACGAATGGATTCACGCCACCAGAGGATGCGTGTGGAACGCATCGTTTAGTGTTGGCACGTCTTGAAGAATTGGAAAGAGATACATTTGATCATGTTCACTTAGAAAATAACGTTTTGTTTGATAGAGTTCGCGCAGCAATCTAATTACTTTAAAGAAAAGTGATGAAAAAACACACGAATCGGGAAGCGTTTTCCTTTCGTGTGTTTTTTGACCTTAAAAGTAAGGGCGCTCCCTATGCTAAATAGGACAATCCCTAATAGGAAGGAGATTGTATCTTTTCTATAATGTGAGATAGATGAATGAAACCTTGTTGATTCCCGTCAATAGAATTAAATTTCATTTGGGTTTATTTTTTGTCCATACGACAATAATGAATGTGACGCACTTAAAAAGGAGTTGTTTGTTCCAATGCAAAAGAATAAAAGGAAATTTGGTCTTAACTATTTTAAGCCGATTGAACGTTTTAATGGAAATTGGTCGATTTTAGAAGAAAAAAATCGTGATTGGGAAAACATGTACCGTCAGCGTTGGTCTCATGATAAAGTTGTTCGAACCACACATGGTGTGAATTGTACGGGTTCATGTAGTTGGAAAGTATTTGTGAAAAACGGCATTATTACGTGGGAAAATCAGCAGATAGATTACCCTTCCTGCGGACCTGATATGCCAGAATTTGAGCCGCGCGGATGTCCGAGAGGGGCTTCTTTCTCATGGTATGAATATAGTCCGTTACGCGTGAAGTATCCATACGTACGTGGCAAGTTATGGCGTATGTGGGGCGAAGCGTTGACAGAACTTAAAGATCCTGTGAAGGCTTGGGCAAGTATTGTTGAAGATCCAGTAAAAGCTGTCGAATATAAAAAAGCACGTGGGAAAGGTGGCCACGTTCGCATAAATTGGCGTGATGCGACAACGCTTATTTCCGCGCAACTTACGTATACCATTCAAAAGTACGGACCAGACCGGATTGCTGGTTTCACACCAATTCCAGCGATGTCTATGGTCAGTTACGCCTCGGGTGCAAGATTCCTTTCGCTTCTTGGTGGCGAGATGCTCAGTTTCTATGATTGGTATGCAGATTTACCGCCGTCATCTCCGCAAATTTGGGGAGAGCAAACGGATGTACCAGAATCCAGTGATTGGTACAATTCAGGCTACATCATCATGTGGGGGTCGAATGTTCCACTGACGCGGACGCCTGATGCGCATTTCTTAACTGAAGTACGTTACAAGGGGACAAAAGTCGTTTCTGTAGCCCCTGACTATGCAGAAAGTGTTGTGCACGCAGATGATTGGATTGCAGCTGAACCAGGCTCGGATGCTGCTGTTGCACAGGCAATGACGCATGTAATTCTTGATGAATATTATCAAAAGAAAAAAGAACCAATGTTCATGAATTATGCGAAACAATATACAGATATGCCATTCTTAATTACCTTAGACGAATTTGAAGGTTCTTGGAAAGCGGGTCGTTTCTTACGCGCAAGCGATTTAGGAAATGAATCAGAACATGCTGAATGGAAACCTGTCATCTTAGATGAAGCAACCGATCAAATTATCGTGCCAAATGGAACGATGGGACAGCGTTGGGAAAACGATGTGAAATGGAATCTTATTCTAGACAATGAAGATGGCACACGCATTGAGCCAGCGCTTTCTATTGAAGAACATGGTGCAGAGTGGACCGAAATTGTCTTCCCGTATTTCGACAATGTTGCAAATGGTACGTTTAAACGTCCTATTCCAGCGAAAAAAGTAACATTCGCCGATGGAACAACGCGTTTAGTGACGACTGTTTACGATTTAATGATGAGTCAATATGGCGTCAATCGTATTGGAAGTGATCTAGAGGCTTCTGGATATGACGATGCGGAATCGTTTTACACGCCAGCTTGGCAAGAAAAGATTACAAACGTTAAGCCTGAACTTGTCACACAAATTGCACGTGAGTTTGCACAAAATGCAATTGACACAGGTGGCCGTTCTATGATCATTATGGGCGCAGGGATTAACCACTGGTTTAACAGTGATACGATTTATAGAGCGATACTCAATCTCGTAACGTTGACAGCTTCTCAAGGTGTTAACGGCGGCGGATGGGCACATTATGTAGGACAAGAAAAATGTCGACCAATCGAGGGTTGGAGTACAATTGCGTTCGCAAGAGATTGGCAAGCACCACCGAGACTCCAAAATGCAACTTCATATTTCTACTTTGCAACAGACCAGTGGAAGTATGAGGAGATGGGCGCGGATCTGTTAATGTCGCCTACAGGTGGAGACATTCGTTATGAGCATCCAGCAGATTATAATGTGTTAGCGGCGCGTTTAGGTTGGTTGCCATCCTATCCGCAATTCAACAAAAACAGTTTATCATTTGCAGAAGAAGCAGCAAAAGAAGGAAAGACAACGACAGAAGAAATTGTCAGCCATACATTGGAACAATTGAAATCTGGAGAGACGCAATTTGCTGTTGAAGATCCAGGGGCACCGGTTAACTTCCCACGCTCATTATTTGTCTGGCGTTCAAATTTAGTGTCAAGTTCTGCAAAAGGACAAGAATACTTTATGAAACACTTATTCGGCGCCTCAGATGGACTATTAGCGACGGTCAATGATGAGATGAAACCTGAAGAGATGACTTGGCGTGATGAAGTCGAAGGGAAGCTGGATTTACTTGTTGCACTCGACTTTAGAATGACTGCAACGCCCTTATATGCAGATCTGGTACTACCAGCAGCTACTTGGTATGAAAAACATGACCTTTCATCAACGGATATGCATCCGTTTGTACACCCATTTAATCCGGCTGTAGATCCTTTATGGGAATCACGTTCGGACTGGGATATTTATCGATCGATTGCACAAACATTTTCTGAAATGGCAAAAGAGCATTTGCCGGGCGTTTATAAAGATCTTGTTACAACACCGTTGGCACATGACTCAATTCAAGAGATTGCCCAACCACTTGGCGAAGTAAAGGATTGGAAAACTGGCGAAGTTGAAGCCATTCCAGGGAAAACGATGCCCGCAATGACAATTGTAGAGCGAGATTATACGCAAATTTACGATAAATACGTCACATTAGGACCATTGTTAGCCACTGGAAAAGTCGGTGCGCATGGCATTAGCTTCTCTGTTGCGGAAGAATATGAAAAGATGAAGGGCATTAACGGTACGTATTTTGATGACTCGATTAAAAACGGATTGCCGAAGCTGCACACAGCAAAACATGCTGCGGAAGCGATGCTGACGTTATCATCTGCAACAAATGGTCGGGTTTCACAGAAGGCATTTGATGTAGCTGAAGAAATCACGGGTGTTGAATTAAAAGACATTTCAGCAGACCGAGCAGCAGAGCAGTTTACTTTCGCAAGTATTACCGCGCAACCGCGTGAAGTCATTCCGACGCCTGTATTCTCGGGCTCTAATAAAATGGGTCGCCGCTATTCACCATTCACGACGAATATTGAACGACTCGTTCCATTTAGAACACTGACTGGAAGACAACATTTCTATATTGACCATGAACTATTCTTAGAGTTTGGTGAAGCGTTGCCTGTATATAAACCAACGTTACCGCCAATGGTATTTGGTCCACGTGATAAACAAATCATTGGTGGACAAGATTCACTTGTATTGCGGTACTTAACACCGCATGGTAAATGGAATATCCACTCTACGTATCAAGATAATCAGCATATGCTCACGCTCTTCCGTGGTGGACCAACTGTTTGGATTTCTGATCTAGATGCGGCAGAGCATGGCATTGATGATAACCAATGGCTTGAAGTATACAACCGAAATGGTGTTGTAACGGCACGCGCAGTTGTGAGTCATAGAATGCCAAAAGGAACGATGTTTATGTACCACGCCCAGGACAAACATATTCAAGTCCCTGGTTCTGAAATTACAGATGAGCGCGGAGGGAGTCATAACGCCCCAACACGTATTCACATGAAACCAACACAAATGGTTGGTGGTTATGCGCAACTAAGTTATGGATTCAACTATTACGGACCTATTGGAAATCAGCGAGATGTTTATGTTGCGGTCCGCAAGATGAAGGAGGTAAATTGGCTTGAAAATTAAAGCGCAAGTTGCAATGGTTATGAATCTTGATAAGTGTATAGGCTGTCATACGTGTAGTGTGACGTGTAAAACGACATGGACAAACCGTGAAGGTGCGGAGTATATGTGGTTTAATAACGTAGAAACAAAACCTGGTATTGGTTATCCAAAGAGATGGGAAGACCAGGAACTTTATAAAGGCGGATGGCAAGTGAATGCCAAAGGGAAATTAGAGCTGAAATCGGGTTCTAAATTGTCTAAGATTGCCTTAGGAAAGATTTTTTACAATCCTGATATGCCAGAAATGAAAGATTACTACGAGCCATGGACATATGATTATGAAAAACTCACAATGGCTGCAGATAGTGAGCATACGCCAGTTGCTCGCGCAAAGTCTGTCGTTACAGGTGAATATATGGATTTAGAATGGGGCCCTAACTGGGAAGACCAACTTGCGGGTGCACATATTACAGGCCCACAAGATCCGAATATTGAAAAGATTGAAGAAGAAATTAAGTTTAATTTTGAACAAGCGTTTATGATGTATTTGCCAAGATTATGTGAACACTGTTTAAACCCAAGTTGTGTTGCTTCATGTCCTTCAGGCGCGATGTACAAACGTGAAGAAGATGGGATTGTGCTCGTTGACCAAGAGGCTTGTCGTGGATGGCGTTATTGTATGACGGGTTGCCCGTACAAAAAAGTGTACTTTAACTGGAAAACAAATAAAGCGGAAAAATGTACATTCTGTTTTCCACGTATCGAATCAGGTTTACCGACAGTTTGTTCAGAAACGTGTACAGGAAGAATTAGATACTTAGGAGTATTACTATATGATGCTGATAGAGTACTCGAAGTAGCATCAACACCTAACGAAAAGGATCTATATAGAGCGCAATGTGATCTATTCCTTGACCCTACTGATCCAGAAGTTATTGAACAAGCTCGAAAAGATGGCATTTCGGAAG
>JARIDM010000187.1 GCA_029263945.1 Sporosarcina sp. | reverse complement strand
GATGCGCCGACAGGTCCGTTCCAACTTGGTCCACCGATTAAAAATAACGAAGAACTAATGGAAATTAGAAATATTCAAGATGAAGAACGTAGTGTTGTCATTGAAGGATACATATTCGATGCAGAAGTGAAAGAACTTCGCAGTGGTCGCTCGCTCTTGACCATTAAAATTACGGATTATACTGATTCAATTATTGTGAAGATGTTTTCGCGTAATGAAGAAGACGGGAAATACATGGCAAGCTTAAAGAAAGGAACTTGGGTACGTGCGCGCGGGGGCATTCAAAATGATACATTCATTCGGGACCTGACAATGATGGCGCAGTCTATTACAGAAATCGCTTCCGTCGTTCGACGAGACAAAGCGCCAGCTGATCGTAAGCGTATCGAGCTTCACGCACATACAACAATGAGTCAAATGGATGCAGTCGTATCTGCTTCTGCACTCGTTGAGCAAGCTGCAAAATGGGGTCACCCAGCAGTTGCGATTACCGATCATGCCAATGTGCAAGCCTTTCCTGAAGCTTATTCTGCAGGGAAAAAGCACGGCATTAAAGTGTTATTCGGCATGGAGGCAAATCTAGTAGATGACGGTGTCCCCATCGCATACGGGGAACAACACCGTAAGTTGTCTGAGGATACATATGTCGTCTTTGACGTAGAAACGACTGGACTTTCTGCAGTTTACAATACGATTATTGAACTTGCAGCTGTGAAGATTAAAGACGGTGAAGTCATTGATACGTTTGAAAGTTTCGCAAATCCGCACGCACCTATATCAGCATTGATCACCAATTTGACTGGAATTACGGATGACATGGTAAAAGATGCACCGGATGTCAATGAAGTTGTCAAAAAGTATTACGATTGGATAGGAGATTCGATTCTCGTTGCGCACAATGCTTCGTTTGATATGGGTTTCCTTTACGAAGCCTATAAACAAGCGGATTTGCCGAGCATTACGTATCCCGTTATTGACACGCTTGAATTGGCACGGTTTTTACATCCGGAAATGGGAAGTCACCGTTTAAACACCTTAGCCAAAAAATATAATATTGAACTGACGCAACATCACCGTGCGATTTATGATGCAGAAGCAACTGGCCATTTATTTTTGAAGTTGCTACATGCCGCTGGTGAAAAAGGCATTGCTTATTTGGATGATTTTAATAAACACATTGGCGAAGGAGAAACATACAAGCGAGCACGACCCTCGCACTGTACTTTGATGGCAGTGGATAATGAGGGGTTGAAAAATTTATTTCAACTTGTATCTTATTCGCATATGAATTACTTTTTCCGCGTTCCACGGATTCCACGTTCCTTATTAATGAAGCACCGTAAAGGGCTAATTATTGGTTCAGGTTGTGCAAATGGTGAAGTATTTTCAGGTCTCATGCAAAAATCACCAGAAGAAGTTGAAGAAATCGCTAAGTTTTATGATTACCTCGAAATTCATCCGAAGTCTGTTTATTCTCACCTGATCGAAAATGAAATGATCCGTGATGAATGGAATATGGAAGATATCATGCGCAAGTTACTAAAACTTGGGAAGAAAATGAACATCCCCGTTTGTGCGACAGGAAATGTGCATTATATCGATGAGAATGATGCGATGTTCCGGAAAGTGCTAGTCAGGTCTCAAGGCGGCGCGAACGCATTAAATCGTCATGCATTACCAGACGTTCATTTCCGTACGACAGATGAGATGCTTAAAGAGTTTGCGTTTCTCGGAGAAGATGTGGCAGAACAAATTGTTATCGATAATCCACGTGCAATTATGGAAAGAGTGGGCGATGTTAAGCCAATCAAAGATGACTTGTATACACCGAAAATTGAAGGCGCAGAAGAGGAAGTAAAAGAACTTAGTTACTCGATGGCACATGAAATTTACGGAGAAGAGCTTCCAGAAATTGTTGTCGCCCGTTTAGAGAAAGAACTCGATTCAATTATTGGAAATGGGTTTGCGGTTGTATACTTAATCTCTCACAAGCTAGTGAAACGCTCACTTGACGATGGGTATTTAGTTGGTTCCCGTGGTTCTGTGGGATCTTCATTTGTTGCAACGATGATGGAGATCACAGAAGTAAACCCGTTACCGCCACATTATATTTGTCCGTCATGTAAAAAAGTTGACTTCTTTACAGATGGTTCTGTGAGCTCGGGATATGATTTACCCGATAAAACATGTGGATGCGGTACGCTCTATAAAAAAGATGGTCAAGATATTCCATTTGAAACTTTTCTAGGATTCGAAGGCGATAAAGTACCCGACATTGACTTAAACTTTAGTGGAGATTATCAAGCAAAGGCACATGATTACACGAAGAAATTATTCGGAGAAGACTATGTTTATCGTGCAGGAACAATAGGTACTGTCGCAGAAAGAACGGCTTACGGTTATGTCAGAGGCTATATGAATGATAACGGCGTTCATTTCCGGGGGGCAGAAATTGACCGACTTGTGATCGGGTGTTCAGGCGTAAAACGAAGTACTGGGCAACACCCAGGGGGAATCATTGTTGTTCCTGATACGATGGATATATTTGATTTTACGCCAATTCAGTTTCCAGCAAATGATTTAGAATCTGTTTGGAAAACAACGCATTTTGACTTCCATTCAATTGAGGATAATTTACTGAAGCTGGATATTTTAGGCCATGATGACCCGACAATGATTAAAATGCTAGAGGATTTGTCTGGGATCGATGCGCTGACAATTCCACCTGATGATGAAGCCGTCATGAAATTATTTAGTGGAACTGAGTCACTTGGCGTGACACCTGAGCAAATTGGCTGTAAAACAGGGACCTTAGGTGTTCCTGAATTTGGTACGCGTTTTGTGCGTCAAATGCTAGAAGAAACAAAGCCGTCCACCTTCTCAGAGCTTATCCAAATCTCTGGACTTTCACACGGGACGGACGTTTGGTTAGGCAATGCGCAGGAACTGATCAAAAATAAAACATGTGAACTATCTGATGTGATCGGTTGTCGTGATGATATTATGGTTTATTTAATCTATCAGGGGTTAAAGCCATCTGTCGCTTTTAGTATTATGGAGTCTGTCCGTAAAGGGCGAGGGTTAAGTCCAGAATTTGAGGAAGCGATGCGAGAAGAAAATGTGCCTAACTGGTACATTGAATCTTGTAAAAAAATTAAGTATATGTTCCCGAAAGCCCATGCTGCAGCATATGTATTAATGGCGCTTCGGATCGCTTACTTCAAAGTACATCACCCGATCCTTTATTATTCAGCATACTTTTCGATTCGAGCCTCAGACTTTGATTTGTTGTCAATGACCAAAGGCGCAGCATCGATTCGTGAAGTTGTAAAAGGGATTGAAGCGAAAGGATTAGAAGCTTCACCGAAAGAACGAAACTTGCAAACTGTTCTTGAAATATCATTAGAGATGTGGGAACGTGGTTTTTCATTCGTAAAACCAGATTTGTATAAATCTGATGCAACGACGTTTCTAATCGATGGCGATACATTGATTCCGCCATTTAATTCGATCCCTTCACTTGGGACAAACGTAGCGAATTCAATTGTAGAGGCAAGAAAAGATGGTGAGTTTTTGTCCAAAGAAGACTTGCAGCAACGTGGACGCGTTTCTAAAACAGTTATTGAGTACATGGACAGTCTTGGCTGTCTAGAAGGCATGCCAGAAGCGAACCAACTATCCTTGTTCTAAACGCATTGTTTGCAACAAGGGTAGGCTTATGGTATAATTGAAACAACTTTTGTAATAGGCTTGCACAGAGAGTGGGATTTCCCGCTCTTTTCTGTTGTTCAGCAGTTTTTTTAGTGAGTATGGGAGGGATAAAATGAGTAATATTACGGAAATCGTCGAAGGGCTTGTTCAACCAATTGTCAACGATATGGCACTAGAACTAGTCGACATAGAGTTTGTGAAAGAAGGGAGCGACTGGTTCCTACGCGTTTATGTTGATACACC
>JARIDM010000160.1 GCA_029263945.1 Sporosarcina sp. | reverse complement strand
GAAAAAGAAAAGTATGTAAATTTATTAAACTATAAAAAAGGATGTGTTCATGTCGTTTCATCTGGTTTCGATTTCTTTTTTGAGGACCTGTTAGATGAAAACTTTATGGACAAAGAATTAATGTGGCAGCCTTATCCTGAAGCGATTCGCACATACAAAATCCCTTGTTATGATGAGTGCTTTGGATATACGCCCTTGTTAGGCTTAGGCGGAACAGAAGAAGTTGGAAAGCTAACGACAGTGAAGCAAAAAGAGCATATACGATTTATAACAGAATGTATGGGCCCTATTGGATAAACTTAGAAATTCATCCGATCCTTGTGATATCGGCGTGATTGGATATATATAATAGGTTAAAATTAAATGTTTTTAATTGACTTTAAATAGTCTACCCCCTAAACTAATAAATATATTAGTTTAGGGGGTAGACTATTTTGGCTGAGAAATTAATGGAAGCTGTTACACTTTTTGAAGAAGTCATGATTTATGGAACGGAACAGGTCATTAAAAATATGGATGTTCCGCTGTGGAAAGAGTATTCACCCGAACAAATTCAAGTGCTGAAAATCCTTTTGGCGCATGGGACATTATCGAGTGGGAAACTGGCAGAGATTCAAGGTGTTCATAAAAGTGCGGTATCGAATCGATTAAAGAAGTTAGAGGAGAAAGGACTTGTGACTTCGGGGCGAGATGAAAATGACCAACGTTCAAAGGTCATTCAACTGACAGCGGCTGGCAAAGAAGTGCTGCAAGCCTCTAATGATGCTGTATATGGCTATATAACGAAGATATTAAGCGATCAGATTGATGAAGAAGAATTAGATACATTTGTAAAGACATTTCGAAAACTAAAAGAGATTTTACTTGAGCCAATTTCATAATAACCTTATTCTGCGACAGCGACACAACCTATTGTTCGGGAACGGTTCAACCCGACTATATGTTGTGATGGTGGAGCAATAAAATCCTATTATGAAATTGATTGAAACAGAATGAAAAGTTTTTTTGAGTTCTCTAAGCCTGTCAGTGATTGAGTTCGCTTGACGCTTGAAAAAAATGTTGTTATTCTAAATCCACTATGAGAGACATGAGCAGATTGAAAAAAACCATTTCTAATAAGATTACGCTATGGACTATTTTAGGCTTTCTATTTATAGCCAGCCTGTTATTTGTACAACATAATTATTCTTTTTATGAGCGTCCAATCGCAAAAATTGTCGAAGTAACTACGGGAGATGCGACTGAAGTAACAGATGCACATAATAATAAAGATACCCTTTATACACAAACGCTGCGCGCTGAGTTGAAAAATGGGAAAGAAAGTGGACAACAAATAAACTTGGTGAACGAGTACTCTTCATCTGGGGCCTATGATCATAAATTTACAGTGGGTCATGAAGTGTTTGTTGCAATCGATGGAATCGATGAAAAAGAGGCTACGCTAACAGGAATTATAAAAGATGTAAAACGAGATACACAAGTTTTATTTGTCTTCTGGATATTTGTTTTTACCCTCCTTGTCATTGGTAAAAAGCAAGGTTTTTTTGCGATTATTAGCTTAGCTTTGAATGTGATTTTGTTGTCTTATGCGCTAGACATATATGTGAAAAATGACACGATTAGTTTGTTGTTTATTTGCGGTGTCTGTGTCGTGTTATTTACAGTGACTTCTTTGTTACTTGTGAATGGATTTAACGAAAAAACGTATGCAGCGATTATTGCTACCTTACTGGGAACTTTTCTGTCCTTGCTTATTACATATGTCGTCATGTGGATAACCGCAGAAAATGGTCTTCGATATGAAGAGATGCAATATGTGACGCGACCTTATCGGACAGTTTTTATGGCAGGCTTATTCATAGGGTCATTGGGGGCGGTTATGGATGTAGCGATTACTATGTCTTCCTCTATTTTCGAGTTATATGAAAAAGATCATGATATTTCTAGAAAAGCGCTAAAAACATCAGCCCTAGATATTGGTAAGGATATTATGGGCACGATGACAAATATTCTTTTCTTTGCCTATATAAGTGGTTCGATTCCCGTACTCATATTGTATTTGAAAAACTCAACATCTTTACCATTTGCTTTTTCCATTAACTTATCATTAGAAATAGCGCGTGCATTAGCAGGCGGAATTGGAATTGTCCTTGCGATACCAATTGGACTTTATACCTCCTTATTTTTCGTGAATCGAAAGAAGGCGAGATTATGAATGTATTGGTCTTGTTAGCGGTGATTTTACTTGTTTTGATGGTTTGGATTGGTGGAAAAAAAGGGGCGAGATCCTTTATTTCATTGTTTTTGAACTTCGGTGTTATTTTCCTAACGATCTTTTTTATGATGGACCCGAGTGGAAATCCAATTACCATTACCTTTATTGCCTCTACTGTCATTTGTTGTATCAACCTCTTCTTTATAAATGAAGTAAACGATAAAACCAAGAATGCATTTTGGGCTTCTATGATTACAATTGTGATCATGCTTCTCTTTATTACGGTTTTGACAGAAAGAATGATGATTCAAGGCTTCGGGGAAGAAGAAATAGATGAGTTGACCATTTTTTCACTTCATATTGGCATCGATTTTGTTAAAATGGGTGCATCTGTCGTCATTATGAGTACAATTGGCGCCATTACAGATGTGGCAATATCGATTACTTCTCCTATGCGTGAAGTCCTAAATCACCATCCAAAGATACGACGTAAGGAACTTTTCGCATCAGGTTTGAATATAGGAAAAGATATATTAGGTTCAAATACAAATACATTGTTCTTTGCTTTTATAGGTGGATACTTGGCATTACTCCTTTGGTTTAAAGACCTGTCGTATTCCATTGGTGATATCATTAACTCGAAAGCTTTTAGTTCTGAAATGCTAATCATATTTTGCGCAGGGATTGGGATTGCTTTAGTCATTCCAATCGCATCTGGAATCAATGCGTACGCTTTAGTGAAAAATAGAGAAGCAAATATGAAGAGTTAACCATGCATTCAAATGAAATTCATTGGTTTTTAGAGATTAAAAAAGTCGAGACACTATTTACAGTGTCTCGACTTTTGGTTTATCTTTTTTTCTTAATGAGCTCTGCTTCTTGTTGTAATGCTTTGATCAAGGCTACAACCATGAGCAACATGACAAAGGAGAACGGTAAGGCTGCAATAATAATGGTGTTTTGCAATGCGGATAAGCCGTTTACAGATAGTAAAATAATCGCAATTGATGATTGGATAACTCCCCAAATCATCTTCACACTATTTGGTGGTGTCAATGATCCGTTTGTTGACTGCATGCCGAGTACGAAGGTAGCAGAATCTGCGGAAGTGACAAAGAATGAAGCGATTAGTAAAATCGCAATGATTGAAATGAATAACGACCAAGGCAGTGCACTAAACATCTCAAAAATCACGATTTCTGTATCGAATTGTGCAAGGTCTTTAACACCTCTCATTTGAATGTCAATTGCTGTTGATCCAAATGCGGAGAACCAAAACGCACCAAGAATTGTTGGTACCAGTAGCACACCAACTAAAAATTCACGGATTGTACGTCCTTTTGAGACACGTGCGATGAACATACTGACAAATGGAGCCCAAGAGATCCACCAAGCCCAGTAGAAGATCGTCCAGCCGTCTAGCCAGCTACGATTTTCTGCATCCAGTGGTGCTGTACGCATACTCATTTCGATTAAATTTGAAAGGTAGCTACCAAATGACTCTGTAAACATATTGAAAATGAGTAAGGTAGGTCCAAGAATTACCACGAAAATTAACAATGCAATGGCAAGTACAAGGTTCGTATTTGATAAATATTTAATCCCTTTACTTAAACCAGACCAAGCCGAAGCCATGAATAAAACTGTGACAACTGCAATAATAATAAATTGTGATGAAATACCAATTTCAATACCAAACAAGTAGTTGAGACCTGCGTTAATTTGAACAGCGCCAAAGCCGAGAGAAGTAGCAACACCAAATGATGTCGCAAATACAGCGAGTACATCTACGAGCGTACCCCAAGGGCCTTTCATCTTATCACCAAAAATCGGCTTTAATGTTGCTGAAACTAAGCCAGGTTCACCTTTTCTAAATTGGAAAAATGCTAATGATAATGCAACCACTCCGTACATTGCCCATACATGAAAACCCCAGTGGAAAAACGATTGGCGTAATCCTTCTTTAAAGGCAGCAGCCGTATTTGGATCTTCGGTTGCCGGACTTACTGCAAAGTGAGACAAAGGTTCTGCCGCACCATAGAAGACGAGCCCAATTCCCATACCTGCTGAAAATAACATGGCCATCCATGTAATTGTAGAAAATTGCGGCCTATCTGCATCTTTACCTAAACGAATTTTTCCATAAGGACTTAAGATAAAGAAAAATGCTAAAGCAACCATAAATGACATCAGCATCATATAATACCAACCAAATCTTGATGCAATAAAGTTCTTAATATTGGCAGTGACTAGCCCAAAGCTTTCTGGTGCGAGTGCACCGTAACCAACCGCTAAAATAATGAGCGCGATTGTAATGTAAAATACATTGGATATTTTCTTCATAGTTCCCCCTATTAATACTTTGTGTTTTGCACATAATTTCAAACTATACCATATTGATTTTTATAGGCAAATTGATTTATCGTCATAAAACGCTTGAAAAGATTGTAAAAATCATAGAGGATAGATACGCTTAAACAGCAAAGGTATCAAGTTTGAGAGACGCTAAAAATTGAGGTAAAGAAGTTGATTTTTTTTGTCGAAAAAACACAAAAAATAAGACTAAAGAACCACGCTTGGTATGATAATAGTCAGCGGTGTTGTTATTTTAATCTTCGTCTTTAATATCGCGATCAGGCGGGAGTGGTTTGCTTTGCCATTCTGCAATTTCTTGCTTGACGGTTTCTAGTTGTTTGAAAAAAAGTCCGAATTGATCTTTGTTGATTAAAAATTGACTTCCGTCATGAACGGCTCGAATGCGTCCTTCTAAGACATAATTTGTCACTTGCTCCAGAGGCATTCCAAGGTACTCCGCTGTTTCTTGAATCGTAATATACATATGTGTATTACTCCTTAGCAAAATACCCTCTTTACCAGCTTTATAAACCGGAAACAGAGGGTATCGTTAAATTTAAATAATTTCTTTGAAATTGAGTCTTTTATGTAATGCAACCATAATCGGTATTCCAATGGACATGACGACAATCTCGCCAAGGGCAACGGTTACCCAACCCATTAAAAATGGAAGTTTGAAAACAATATTCAACTCTATTGCGATTAGGAAAGAAAAAATCGCAAAGACGATGGTATTCACAATCATTCGATTTACCTGTCCTTTAATAAATTTCGCAGAAAGGATGGTGACTATGAGTGAAATTGCAGACATTCCGACCCCGAATACAAGGTCAATCACACCGAGTGGTGAAAATAAGTTTGCCACAAAGACCCCAAGTACGATACCGAAAAAGTATTTCTTATCGAATACAATGAGGTGATTAAATATTTCGGAAATGCGAAACTGGATATTTGAGAAGGCCAGTGGCGCGATTAGTAAAGAAACCGCAACATACAAAGCGGCAATTACCCCGCTTGTTGCAAGTGTTTTAATTTTCATGATTTATTTCTCCTTAGTTTTTTAGCGTGGGATGGTCTACGAACCACGTTGTGAAAAGCACGTCATTCAGCATATCATAGTGACAGATCTTTGTACAAGTATAAAAAAACTGAGAGAAGTTTCATATCAATTAACGTGCTTATTATAGAAGGAAGCTCTTTTTAAATCAGCAAGTCGATCGGAATCATTTACGTTCCATCAGCTTTTTTTATAGAGGCCATTTTTAATCATATTCATTTCTAACGTGTAGTTGGCGACCGCTTCTTCAGTAGACAATTGCATGGCAAAACTATGAATTAAATTTTGGAATGTCACTGCTTGGATAATCTTCATAATCGGTAGGACTTCATTTTTATCTTGAATGTTAAGTTTTTCTATGTCAACGATCTCTATAAAAGTCGGTCGTTGGTTTACGAGATTTTCTAAACTGTTATGATTGGTAAAAGCATTGCTCACCTTATGATTCATATTGAGAAAAGCATTTCTGAAAAACACCCGGTGATTTTCGTCTTGAAAATCCTTTAGCATATGATGAAAGACCCTAATAAAAGTCTCTACTAAATCCCCTTCATTTTCTTTCAGTTGTCCTATAAACTGCTCTTGGTTTTTCTTAACGTGTTCCGCTAATAAATAAAAGAAAAGATCGTCTAAATCCTCAAAATACTGATAAAAGCTCCCCCTTGAGATTTGTGCGCTTTTAATAATATTCGAGATGACTGCTTTGTGTAACGGGACGCGCGAAAACTCATTTTGGGCCGCCGCTAGTAAATGATGTTGCTTTTCATATGGTAAGTTAAAAAATGTTTGTTTTGGCATGATGGAACCCCCACTTTATGTAGTAAGTGACAGTGTGTCATGAAGTAATGATAAAGGGCGATGGCTTAGCTGTCAATCATGAGTAAAGCAACCTATTCCCTATCCATTGACATGCAGAATGTGGTGATTTACTATAAATTAAACCTAAGTGAGTGACACGTTGTCATAATTGACGTAAAATGTGCTTCTATAGTATTTTAAACTACTTCCAATGCGTGTAGGTTGGAAATTTTTATGGAATTGAGGAATTCGTGTAATGATTAAAATCTTAAAAAATTTAACTGTTTATAAATGGATGGTTGCGGCGATATTTGTGCTCGTGTTCATACAATCTATGTCAGAACTTTTTTTACCGACATTGATGGCTGATATTATCGATAAGGGTGTTGTCATTGGAGACATCCCATACATTTGGAAGATTGGCGGACTTATGCTTCTCGTTTCTGCCTTTAGTGCAGTTGCTTCTATTGCTGTCAGTTATTATTCATCCAAGACGGCGATGGGGGTCGGGCGTGATATTAGACGTAAAGTTTTTAAGCATGTTGAAAGTTTTTCAATGCAAGACTTTGATAAAATTGGAACTGCTTCGTTAATTACGAGAACGACAAATGATATTACACAAATCCAACAAGTCGTCATTATGATTTTACGCATGGTGTTAACGGCACCGATTATGTTTATTGGTGGACTCATTATGGCTTTATCCAAGGATGTCAAATTATCGCTTGTCATTGTAGCCACGATGCCGTTATTAGTTGGCTTAATCTTTTTTGTATTGCGCAAAGGGATGCCTCTTTTCAAAGCGGTACAGAAAAGAATTGACGGTTTGAACCTCGTGCTAAGAGAAAATTTAACGGGTGTTCGAGTTGTTCGCGCATTTAACCGTGAAAAAGATGAGCAAGTTCGATTAGGTAAAGCAAACGAAGAGTTAAAAGATGTTTCGATTAAAGTAAATAAAGTAATGGCTGTTTTAATGCCTTCGATGATGTTAATTATGAACATCACGGTAGTAGGGGTCATTTGGTTCGGCGGCGTGCGCATTGATAGTAGCGCGATGCAAATTGGTGATTTAATGGCCTATATTCAATACGTCATGTTAATTATGTCGTCACTTGTGATGGCATCTGTGATGTTTATTATGATTCCACGGGCCGCTGTTTCTGCAAATCGAATTAATGAAGTGCTCGAAATGGTGCCGACATTTTTAGATGAAGGGACGCTAGCTGCAAATAAAGAACGTGCGACACTTGAATTCGTGGACGTGTCCTTTACCTATCCTGGCGCAGAAGAGCAAGCATTGTCAGCGATCAGTTTCAAGGCGAAAGCTGGGGAAGTAACGGCTATTATTGGCGGCACAGGTGCGGGGAAAACCACGTTGGTTAATTTAATCCCGCGCTTTTATGAAGTAACGAGCGGAACGATTCGCGTAAATGGCGTCGATATCAAAGAATCATCACAAGCGGAGGTTCGATCGAAAATTGGGTTTGTCCCTCAACAAGCGTTGTTATTTTCGGGAACCATTGAAGAGAACATTCGCTTTGGTAAAGAAGATGCAACTGAAGAAGAAGTTACACATGCAGCCATGATTGCACAAGCCGAAGATTTTATTGGTGGGATGAAAGATGGTTATGCGTCTGTCATTACGCAAGGGGGATCGAACTTATCTGGCGGGCAAAAGCAACGTTTGTCAATTGCGAGGGCGCTTGTGCGGAAACCAGATATCTATGTGTTCGATGATAGTTTCTCGGCCTTAGATTATAAAACAGATGCACAGCTGCGCGAGGCGTTAGTAGACGAAACGAAGGATGCAACCGTCGTGATTGTTGCACAACGCGTAAGTACCGTCGTCGATGCAGACCAAATTATCGTCCTAGAAGGTGGAACGGTAGCGGGAATCGGCAAACATAAAGAACTGCTAGAAAACAATGGTGTATACCGAGAAATCGTCGAATCTCAGCTTTCAGAGGAGGATATCGCATGAGTGAACATAAAAAACGTCCAGCTCGAGGCGGAGGTCCTGGCGGTGGAAATAGTATGATGATGGCAGGACAAAAACCAAAGAACTTCAAAGGAACTTTTCGGCGACTTCTTGGTTATTTAAAGCCTTATCGAGGAAAACTTATCGCTGTCCTTTTTGCAGCTGTATTGAGTACTGTTTTTATGGTATTGGGTCCGAAAATCATGGGGAATGCCATTACAGAGTTATTTGAAGGTGCTTACGGAAAGTTTAACGGTGTACCTGATGCAGCAATCGATTTTGGGACAATCGCAAAGTTATTGTTGTTCTTAGCTGGTTTGTATATCATCAGTAGTGCTTTCAGTTATATTCAACAATTTATTATGGCGAGTGTTTCTCAAAAGACTGTTTATGATTTACGTGAAGATGTGAACCATAAGTTAGAAAAGCTTCCGTTAAAATATTATGATGGGCATCCAGTTGGAGACATACTGAGTCGAATGACAAATGACATCGATACAATCGGAAGTACGTTACAGCAAACCATCACACAGTTTATTACAGCTGTGGTCACCATCGTGGGCATTCTAGCGATGATGTTGTGGATTAGTCCAATGCTGACGATTATTGCACTTATTACACTTCCTTTATCTCTTTTAGTCATTCGCCCTTTTTTAAAACGATCTCAAAAACATTTTGCCAATCAACAGCGTACGCTCGGCAATTTAAATGGTCATATTGAGGAAATGTATACAGGACACCAAGTTGTAAAAGTTTTTGGTCATGAAGAAAAAGCAATTGCCGAATTCGAAGCGGTAAATGAACAGCTATACGATGCGGGTCGCCGCGCGCAGTTTATTTCTGGGATTATCATGCCGATGATGACCCTCATTGGAAACTTAAGCTATGTGCTCATTTGTGTGGTGGGCGGTATTTTAGTTACACAACGTGCCATTTCTATCGGTGATATTCAAGCATTCATTACCTATATGAAACAGTTCACACAGCCGATTACGCAAACAGCCAATATCGCAAATATTATTCAGTCGACAATCGCAGCAGCGGAACGTGTCTTTGAGCTATTAGACGAGGAAGAAGAAATAAAAGAAGTGACGACTGTACGCTTACAAAATGCCAAAGGAGAAGTCGTATTTGAACAGGTAGACTTTGGCTACGGAGAAGATTTATTGATCAAAGATATGAATGTCCATGTAGATCCAGGTCAAACCGTTGCAATCGTTGGACCAACGGGTGCTGGTAAAACAACAATTATTAATTTACTCATGCGTTTTTATGAATTAAATGCAGGAACAATTAAAATTGATGGGCTCGATACACGAAAGATGTCGCGAGAAGATTTACGGACAACTTTTGGAATGGTACTTCAAGATACATGGCTATTTAAAGGTACGATTAAAGATAATATTGCTTATGGAAATAAACATGCAACAGATGAAGAGATCTTCGAGGTGGCTAGGGTAACGCGGGCTGACCAATTCATCCGTACACTTCCTGAAGGGTATGACACCGTGCTAAATGAGGATGCTTCGAATGTATCCCAAGGACAGAAACAACTGATTACCATTGCGCGTGCAGTCCTTGCGAATCCAGCGATTATGATTTTAGATGAAGCGACGTCAAGTGTAGATACGCGGACGGAGCTTCTTATTCAGCAAGCCATGAATCGTTTAATGGAAGGGCGCACAAGTTTTGTCATAGCCCATCGACTGTCAACAATCCAAAATGCAGACCTCATATTGGTCATGGACAAAGGCGAAGTCATTGAACAGGGAACCCATGCCGAATTATTAGCGCAACACGGTTTCTACGCAGATCTCTATTACAGCCAGTTTTCTGATAAACCAGCGATGTAAATAAATCCAAATAATAATTGAAAGAAGTCCACACATCCCGTGTGGACTTTTTTTGGACCGAATTGTATGTCCAGTGTGCACTGTCGTTTCTAAAGTAAGGTTATAATGAAGACAGGTCAGTTTATCTTAAGAATTTCTTCATAATTAGCGTTGGAGAAAGTTAAGATTTGTAAGATACAATAGAAACTATAAATGATATGAAATATTTGCACATGCAAAATGGAATCACATTATAAAGGGAGGTGCGAGTGATGGCCAAATTTACGGTACTCGTTGCGGATGACGACCAAGATATCCGGGACGGGATCGAAATTTACTTGAAAAATGAAGGGTACGGCGTGTTAAAAGCAGCCGACGGAAAAGAAGCGCTTGAACTTCTTGACTTAAACGACGTTCATCTACTCATTTTAGACATTATGATGCCGAATATGGACGGCATTACGGCGACTTTTAAAATCAGGGAAGCACGCAACATTCCGATTATTATGTTAAGCGCAAAAGTAGAGGACTCCGATAAAATTCATGGATTATCAGTTGGCGCAGATGATTATGTGACGAAGCCTTTTCATCCAATGGAACTCATGGCAAGGGTAAAGTCACAACTGCGTCGCTATGTTCAATTTGGAACGTACGAAGGACAAAGCCAAACCGTTGAAGTGGATGGATTGGTACTTAATGAAGCGGCAAAAGAGGTAGCAGTTGACGGCAAAGCTGTAAAACTGACACCTATCGAATATAAAATTACAGAGCTCCTAATGAAAAATGCAGGACGTGTATTTTCTATCAATGAAATTTATGAGCGTGTCTGGCAAGAAGAAGCGTATAACGCAGAAAATATTGTTGCCGTTCATATTCGTAAGATCCGTGAGAAAATTGAGGTAGACCCTAAAAATCCGCGGTATGTAAAGGTGGTGTGGGGCATTGGCTACAAAATCGAAAAGTAATTGGGCATTCCTATGGTCAGTTGTTGCGATTGTCGTCGCAGTTGGGAGTATTATTTATTGTTCACCTCCCTTGATAGAAATGATTGGAAATGGTTGGGAACGTTCGACGAGAGCCGTGACGTACATTACAAGGGTGATAAAAGGAGGAACATTATA
>JARIDM010000156.1 GCA_029263945.1 Sporosarcina sp. | reverse complement strand
TTGCGTAATAGTTGGTGATACACTTCTATCGCATCTCCTACCGCATAAATCGAAGGATCATTTGTCATGTAGTTCGCATCGACTTTAATACCTCCGAGGTCACCAATCTCAAGACCAGCATCTGTAGCAAGTTTAGTTTCGGGACGAACCCCAATAGCCATTACGACAACTTCGGCTTCGACAGTCTTTCCAGAGTTTAATGTGACATGTGTATCTGTTATCTCAGCAAGTCCATCATCGACAATGACATTTACGCCTTTGTCAACCATTTCTTTATGCAAAATTTGAACCATATCGTGGTCGAATGGCATCATAATTTGATCTGCAAATTCAATAAGAGAGACGTTACGACCTGCTAGTTTTAAGTTTTCAGCCACCTCAACCCCGATGAAACCGCCACCGATGACTGCAATGCTTTGTACATCTTTTGTTTGCACAAACGTATTTAATTTCTCGATATCTACAACATTACGTACTGTAAATACATGTGGGGAATTGACGCCTTCTAAGTTGGGTACAATTGGGCTCGCACCAGGTGATAACATTAAGACATCATAACTTTCTTCATAAGTTTCACCACTTACAACGTTTTTAACTGTAATAGATTTTGCTTCACGGTTAATTGAAATAACTTCAGATTGCACACGTGCTTCGATATTGTATTTTGTTTTAAATGCGACGGGATCCATTAATACAAGCTTTTCACTTTTTTCAACAACACCGCTCAGAAAGAAGGGTAGTGAACAGTTTGAAAAGGAAACATGAGGTCCTTTCTCAAACATAATAACCTCTGCTTGTTCATCAATCCGTCTAATTCTTGCTGCTGTTGATGCACCTCCAGCAACGCCACCTACTACTAAAATTTTCTTGTTCAAGTCAGCCATCTCCTTCTTTTTATTATTTAACCTTACCTTTACTATATACCCCCTTAGGTATGAAAACAATAATTTGAACTCAATATAGATGCGAATGTGAAGGTCTTGTGACAGTGTACGATTCAAATCAATTCACTGTTCAATAGGATCGGATGAATGATATACTTGACTGATTGAGAAATTTACAGCAATGATATGAAGGAGTCCATAACATGAAACGTGTTAAAACGATCGAAGCTTGGGAAAAATTATTGGCAACATCGAAAGAACAACCTTTTCTATTATTCAAATTAAGCATGACTTGTTTCAGTAGTTTATCGGCGAAAAAAGAATTACAAAAACTCGAAACGGATTTGCCGATTTATACAGTTATTGTCCAAATGGATAAAGCAGTATCACGTGCCATTGAAGAAGACTTAGGTGTGAAGCACGAGTCTCCACAACTTCTTATATTGAAAGATGGAAGAGGCATTTGGCAAGCGACCCATTATCATATTAAAAACCCGCTTATTACGGAAGCAATCGAGACGTATTTATGAGTGAGGTAAAATAACTACTGTTTATTATGAGAATTTAATTTGAAAAAATACACTATTCGTCTACAAACCAGTTAAATTAAGGTAGAATAAAACGCATGACAGTTTGAGTCTTAACAAAAGTGTACATAATAAAATAGGAGAGGATGAGTCACTTGGACTTAATCGATGAACTTGTAGAGGCTTATTTAAATGGAAACGATGAAACTTTTTATATTTACAATCGTCTAACTAAGGAGATTGAGACAAAGCCTATAAAATTTCCAACAAGCGAGACGGATGGACTTATTACGATTCCACAAATGACATCAACGGAAGCATATGATTTAATGGCGCTATTTGCGGGAAAGCAAGAAGCTGAAATTTCAGGTCAGTTAATAGATGTATTGAAAGGAAAACAACCATTTCAATCATTTAAAACACATATTAAAGGACAAGGAATTGAGAATGAGTGGTATAACTTTGAAAATAACTATGCGAAAGAAAAAATGTCTGTTTGGCTGAAGATGTATACATAAAAGATACATTTTATGGTTCTGAAGGGTTTTAGGTTTTAATTTCAAGGTATATTCGTTATGATGCACATTGTGGTTCATATGAAAAAAGCAATAGAATTGAAAGGGGTCTACACATTATGAAAATGAAAAAAGTATTATTTCCAATCATGACAGCTGCACTTGCTTTAAGTTTAGCGGCTTGCGGCGGTGACGATAAAAAGAAAACAGATAAAGAAGCAGAGGGAACACCAGAAGACAACGCAGCGATGGAAGAACTGCAAGCAAAGCTAGCTGAGCAAGAAGTCGATGCTAAAAAAGTTGTTGTCATCGTAAACAAAGAAGAGCTAAAAGGTGAACAATATAATGCAGTACTTGGTTCTATCCAAAGCCAAATGCAACAAATGGGTCAAGATCCAACAAGTGAAGAAATGGCTGAAACTATTAAGACACAAACAATTGATGCAATGATCGATCAAACGGTCCTGTTACAATCTGCAAAAGAAAAGAAAGTAGAAGCGACTGAAGAAGAAATTGAAAAAGAATATAATGGGATGGTCGAACAATTTGGCGATGAAGATACATTGAAAAAAGCACTGAAGAGCCAAGATGTTACGATGGATGCATTTAAAGCACAAATTGCTGATTCTATTATTTTCAAAAAGTACTCTGAAGAAGTTGCGCCTTTAGAAGAAATTTCTGAAGAAGAAGTACAAGAGTATTATGACGGTTTTGTTGCACAAGCTGAAGCACAAAAAAAGGCAGAAGCTGAAGCAGGAGAAGAAGAACAAGAAGGTAATGACTTACCAAAACTTGAAGAAGTTAAAGATGAAATTGAGTCTATTCTTAAACAAGAAAAACAACAACAGAAAATCGCTGCACATATCCAAGAGTTAAAAGAAAAAGCAGAAATTGAAATGAAAATCTAATACACACGCCTTATTTTACTTTTAAACGTAAAATAAGGCTTTTTTATGCTGTTATCTCTGCTAGTTAAAGTTTGAATACATATATTACGTTTATAAGTCAAAGTATCAAGGGTTTTACAGGAATGACAGCTATATTAAATCGGACATAAATCGTCTTAAGTTTCGTATAAACGGGTACTTATCATTATAGGAACATTGATAAAGGATGAGAAACGTGGAAAGAAATGCTTATTTTGATAATGCGAAATTAGTACTGATATTTTTAGTGGTTTTTGGTCACTTAATCCAACCATTTGTGGGTGATTCAGAGAATTTAAAGACTTTATATTTGTGGTTGTATACGTTTCATATGCCTGCTTTTATTTTCTTGGCAGGATTTTTTGCTAAAGGAGCGGGCAAGTGGTCTTCAATTGTTACACTTGGTAAAAAGCTATTGGTGCCCTATTTAATTTTCCAATTACTCTATACACTGTTTTACTTCTTTATTGGGAAGTCTGGTTGGCAAGCAGGCGTCTTTTATCCACAATGGTCTTTGTGGTTTTTATGCAGTTTGTTTAGCTGGAACATTTTATTAATTCTTTTTAAAAAGGCACCGATGTTTGTCAGTTTGACATTTGCAGTCTCAATTGGGTTAGGGGTAGGGTATTTTGGAGAAATTGGCCACACGTTGAGTTTGTCTCGTACTTTTGTTTTCTTTCCTTTTTTCTTACTGGGGTACTGGGCTACGGAAAAACAAGTCATGTGGTTAAGAGAGCGAATCGCAAAAGTTATTTCACTCGTTGTGATGACTGGCGTGGCAATTGCAATTTATATAGCACCTGAATTGAATTCTGGTTGGTTGCTCGCTTCTAAATCATACGCAGATTTAGGGCTGCCTGTACTAGGTGGAGTGGCTCGGTTACTGGTCTATGTGACAGCGGTATTGATGGCAATGAGCTTTTTGGCATGGATTCCAAGAACTCAAAACCGTTTCACACATTTGGGCACAAGAACTTTATATGTTTATTTATTGCATGGATTCCTCATTCAGTCTTTCAGAGAAGCAAACTTATTCCGTATCGACGGCGTTATTGATTTACTAGGGATGGCGCTGTTGTCGGCGATCATTGTGTTCGTCTTGTCGACAAAGCCAGTGCTCGGGATTTGGCAACCTTTTATTGAAGGGAAAATGACCATTATTAGAAAAACCTTTGAAAGAACGATGGACCGACTACAGGAAAGATAACCAAGAAAAAGAATAGCAGTGGTTAGCGTAGAAATGCTAACCACTGCTATTCTTTTTTCTCATGACTGGCACGTTGGTCAAGGTATCGATACAGTGTTGACTTACTGATGCCTGTCGCTTCTTTAATATCAAATAGGGTAAAGTCTTTTTCTTCATACATTTGAAAAGCAAGCTGCAACTTTTCATCTGATTTTTTAGGACGTCCGATTGTCTTTCCTTGCTCTTTTGCAGCCTGTGCTGAAAAAATAGCCGAATGTCTTGAAAAAGTGGCTTGTAGTTGTGTGAAAAAAGTAGTGATTTCTAAAAGAGATTTTGGAAGGAGTGAATGACTTGTCAGTTGTTCATCAATAAAGTGGATGCAAATTTGATCGCGCTCGGCAAGCCTTAGCACGTCTAAAAGTTGTTGAAATGAATCTGCAAGTACTTCAATATTTTGGACGTATATTTTATCGTTCTTTTGAGCTAACATGAGTACTTGTTCTAGTACCTTTCTTTTCTTTGCCAAGCCGTGAGGTTCCTGAAAAAGTTTGTCGCATTTTACGTCTACAACCTGGAGTTCTCCTTTTGGGTCAGCTACAGTTGGCCGGATGTAACCATAGTTCATTATTTGGACTCCTAACTTCCCAAAAGGGTTACTTTTTGGGAATAAAAGTGATAAGCTATTAACATTATATCATAGTGGCTTTGTTTAATTGAAAGGGGAACAGTATGGATACTTTGAAACAACAATGGTTTGGGAATATACGTGCTGATTTATTGGCAGGTGTTGTTGTTGGACTTGCACTTATACCTGAAGCATTGGCTTTTGCGTTTATTGTGGGTGTCGATCCACGTGTCGCGCTTTATGCTTCATTTACAATCGCAGTTATTATTTCATTTGTCGGAGGACGTCCAGGGTTAATATCAGCCGCAACTGGCGCTATGGCCTTGGTGCTCGTGACGTTAATGGCAGATCATGGGTTAGAATATGTTCTTGCAGCAACTATATTAACAGGGATTATCCAATTTATCTTAGGCTTATTTGGTGTGGCAAATCTTATGCGTTTTATTCCTAATGCAGTCATGTTAGGCTTTGTCAATGCATTAGGGATTATGATTTTTATAACACAAATGCCTTATTTAATTGGGGCAGGCGGGATGACGTATCTATTTGCGATCGTAACGCTTATTTTAGTCTATGCGATACCAAGATTTTTCACCGCAATTCCTGCACCGCTAGTGGCAATTGTCGTCATGTCTAGCATTGCGATTTTTAGTGGGGTGAAATTGCAGTCGATTGGGGACTTGGGGACGATGCCGAATACGCTACCAATCTTTTTCCTCCCTGATATCCCGCTAAATTTTGAGACGTTAAAAATTATTTTACCGTATTCTTTTGCCCTCTCTGTCGTAGGATTGTTAGAGTCACTTCTATCCTCGCAAGTGTTGGATGATATGACAGACACATCGAGTAACAAAAATAAAGAAGCCCGTGGCCAAGGGATTGCAAACTTTGTCAATGGCTTCTTCGGAGGGATGGCTGGATGTGCCTTAATTGGGCAGTCTGTGATCAACATTAAATCAGGGGGAAGAGGACGCTTATCGACGTTGACGTCAGGCGTATTTCTTATGTTTTTAATTATTGTATTAGGGGATTTGGTCGTTAAAATTCCAATGCCTGTTCTTGTCGGCGTAATGGTAATGGTCAGTTTTACAACATTCAATTGGGGATCATTTAAGTTTATGAAACAAGCGCCGAAGTCTGAAACACTTGTTATGCTGACGACCGTCGCGATTATTTTGTACACCCATAACTTAGCCATTGGTGTTGTCATTGGTGTGGTGTTAAGTGCACTCTTCTTTGTTTCAAAAATTTCACGTGTAAAGATTAAACAGGAAGGGAATCTATATAAAGTAAAAGGACCTTTGTTCTTTGCGTCAACAACGAAGTTTATTCAGGCTTTTGAAGGTGTTACAGAAAATCGAATCATCATTGACTTTGAAGACAGTCAACTTTGGGATGAATCCGCAGTTGGTGCCATTTTAAAAGTACAACAACAGCTGATGCAAAAAGGTGTGGATGTAAAAATCATAGGGTTGAACACTTCAAGTAAAAAATTGTATGAACAATTGATATAAGGGGGAAATGAGATGAAGATTGCTGTTGCAGTAGATGGATCAGAAAATGGGCTTCGTGCAGCAAATCATGCAGTTACGTTGGCCAAATATTTACCTGAAGCAACGTTAGATATTGTGTATGTGGCGGATTACGATAAAGCAAAAGACGAGCGACTTCTTTCACAAAATGCAGAAAGTCTCGCGCTTACCCGTGAACAGAAAGTACATCCAGTCGTAGAACGCGCAAAAAGTGCTGGAATCCAAGCGAAGATGACCCTGCTCAAAGGAAATCCAAGTCAAGAAATTATCAAGTATGTAGAAAAGCAATCGATTGACCATCTTGTTATAGGCAGTCGTGGATTAAATTCATTTCAAGAAATGATTCTCGGCAGTGTCAGTCATAAAGTAGTCAAGCACGCACACTGTCCGGTAACAATTGTAAAATAATACCGCTCACCTCGTCCTGATAGAATCCGCTTTTTAGGGCAACTTAACAAATAAGAAAAGTTCTTATGAGGTGAATGAGTTGATAGAAGATCAGACATCGGTTTGGAAAAAGAATTTTGAAAAACGACAGGATAGTGAAGTATCGTGGGATCGTTGGACACTATATCAGATGAATTTTGAAGCTGTGAAAGCCAGTATCGTACCCGATTTTAAAGGACTTCTTTGTCCGAAGTATTTACCTAATCTAACCCCCCATAAACATCAACTTGAAGCTGCGCAGACAGTAATTGAACAGATGAACGGAAAAGTGATTCTTGCAGATGAAGTTGGACTCGGTAAAACGATTGAGGCAGGCCTCATATTGAAAGAATACTTAATTCGGGGGCTCGTAACAAAAGCACTTATACTAGTGCCTGCATCTCTCGTTAACCAATGGATAATAGAATTGAATGAAAAATTTCAAATTCCAGCGGTTCAATATAAAAAAGGATATAATTTAGCACATTGTCCAATTGTCATCATGAGTATAGATACGGCTAAAAGAAGTCCTCATAAAGAACAAATTTATGAACAAACCTATGATTTACTTATTATAGATGAAGCTCATAAACTTAAAAATTACAAGACACAAAGCTATACTTTCGTGAAAGATTTAAAGAAAAGGTTTTGTTTATTATTAACAGCAACGCCTATTCAAAATAATGTTTTTGAAATGTTTTATTTAATTTCTTTATTAAAGCCTGGACACTTAGGGAATTATGATACATTTCAGCAGGCATTTTCAGCAAGTAAACATCATGTAGCACATGAAACGTTTTTAAAAGAATTGGTCGCTCAAGTGATGGTTAGAAATCGTCGTGCAGATACTGGAATTGAGTGGACCAATCGTCGCGTTCAAATTATGCCAATCGACTTTACCCGTGAAGAACGTGACGTCTATGAAATGATTTCGGCATGTAAAGCGAAGGGGCCGCTACAGGTAGAGCCGTTTACGCTTATGACTTTACAGCGAGAAATGTGCAGTAGTGGCGTTGCGACGCTTGTGACCTTGGAAAAGGTACGTAAAAGTCTAGAACAAAAAGAAGCCCTCAATTATATAGACCAACTGATCAACAAATTGAACAAATTAGGCGAGCATTCAAAGGCAATCAAAGCCTATGAAATCATAAAAAAAGCAAATGATAAAGCGATTATTTTTACAGAATATCGTGCAACGCAAATTTACTTACAAGCCTTTCTATACAAAAAGGGGATTACAGCGGTCATCTTTAATGGGAAATTCAGTAGGAATAAACGTGAATGGATGAAGCAATTATTTAAAGAACGTGCGGACGTTTTAATTGCGACGGAGTCTGGAAGTGAAGGGATTAACTTGCAGTTCTGTCATCATGTGATTAACTATGATTTACCTTGGAATCCCATGAAATTAGAACAACGCATTGGACGTGTACATCGTTTAGGACAAACGCATGATGTGCATATTTATAATTTAGCTGTACAAGACACGATCGAAGATCATATGTTGGCATTATTGTCCAAAAAGATTGATGTGTTTGAACAAGTCGTGGGTACATTAGACGATATTTTATCTACACAGAGTCGATTGGGTTAATGAAGGATAGCTAAATAACATATTAAAAAATCACCACATACCAGTCGTCGACAAGTATGT
>JARIDM010000127.1 GCA_029263945.1 Sporosarcina sp. | reverse complement strand
AAATGTGCCACCTGGCATACCAGGGTCAATTCCGTCAATTGCAATTCCTTCAATTTCTTCTGGTGATAAGCCTGTACCGATAAGCGTTGGCCCAAGCCCGCCTTGGAAGGAATCCCCGTGACAGGTTATACAAGAAGAACCTAAGTAAATGTCATAACCTGCAGATTCCATATCGAATTCAACTTCATCAGGAATCGCACCTTGAATTGCTTGTTGCTCCCAGTCATGATTCGCAACTGATTCCCAAGTTAAATAAATAATTGCAGATACCGCAAGAAGCATAAATGCTGTTGGAAGCGGACGTTTAAAAGCACGACGTTCTTTTGTCGTATCCATAAATGGTACGAGCATTAATGCTCCAATTGCTAATCCTGGCATAACAAGTGCCCCTACTATATTCCATGGTCCAGAAGCAAATTCATATTTCAACAATTGATACATTGAAAGGAAATACCAGTCTGGAACCGGTGTATACATCGTATCTGTAGGGTCCGCTTGACGTTCAAGCGGCGCAGGACTCGCAAGCGTTAACACTAAATATCCAATTAGAAAAACTGCTCCAACTAACCATTCTTTCAGTAGAAAGTTTGGATAGAAGGCTTCTGTTTTACCTGGATATTCCGAGTAGTCTTTCGGGGTGTTTGGCATTTTATTACTAGCCTTAACACGTGAATCCCCGACAAATTTCATCCCTTTTCCGCGTTGCATATTGTCCCCTCCTTTTGTAATTCAATGGACATAAATATTTCTTATAGTGGTCCAGAAATTCCTTGTCTTCTAATAAAGACAAAGTGTGCCCCAAGCAACCCAAGCAAAGCGGCAGGTAAAAAGAAGACATGTATTGCGAAAAAGCGCGTCAATGTCTGAGCACCAAGAATTTCAGAATCTCCAGCAAGTAATATCTTAATCTGTTCCCCAATGAATGGGACGGATGCTGCAATCTCGATCCCTACTTTAGTAGCGAACACTGCTTTCATATCCCATGGTAATAGATAACCTGTAAAGCCTAAACCAAGCATCACGACGAAAATCAGTACGCCGACAATCCAGTTTAGCTCACGAGGTTTCTTATAAGAACCAGTAAAGAATACACGCAGCGTATGTAGGAACATCATAACGATAACAAGCGAAGCTCCCCAATGGTGCATCCCGCGCACAATCTCACCGAATGCCACTTCATTTTGAAGGTAGTAAACGGACTTCCATGCATTCTCAATATCCGGCGTATAATACATAGTAAGGAACATACCCGATAGAATTTGGATAACTGTAACGAAAAACGTCAAGCCCCCAAAACAATAAATGAATGCTGAAAAGTGATGTGCAGGGTTTACGTGCTCAGGTACTTCGTGGTCGGCAATATCACGCCAAATCGGGGTGATGTCTAACCGTTCGTCAACCCAATCATAAATTTTATTTAGCACTTCGGTCATACCCCCTTACTTTTTTAAACTAATTCGTTCGCTTTCGTTCCACCTAGATAAAGAAAACCATCTTTCTCCATGACTTCATATTGGTCAAGTGGTCCAATCGGTGGTGTTCCTTTTACGTTCTCACCATTTTTCTCATATCGGCCAGCGTGGCATGGACAGAAGAATTGGTTTGGATGACTTTCGTCCCCACCCCAGTTTACTGTACAACCTAAGTGCTTACAGACAGGTGAAAGTGCAACGATTTTGTCGCCGTTTTTATAAACCCAAGCCGAATAAGATACATCTGATTTATACCAACCGTCTTCCCGGTCAACTAGCGTATAGTCAACACGCACAGGCGTCTCCGTTAGTTCAGATACCTTCTGAGGCGTTGCGGTGTAGTCACCGTCTCCAGATTTTTGCAGAACTGGATCGACTGCAAAACGAAGCATCGGCATAAGTGTTCCTGATACCATGAAACCACCGACACCCATTATTGTATAACTTAGGAATTGGCGTCTTGACACTCGATTCTTACTCATCATTTCCCTCCTCTAACTTAAAGGTCAGTCCAACGGACATATTTTGCTAATTGTAATACTAGGACACTTCTATGATAGCCTAATCATCCGAAAAATTCAATCTAACATTTCATGATAAGCAAAATATGTGAACAATTATTGAATTTTAGCTTTCTGACCACTTTTTTGTCAATACAGGGAGCACTTGTCGTAACTGATCTTCAATAATAGATTGTTTGAGTTGCTTGTCCATACTTTCAAGTGGCAAGGAAGGTAACCAAATAAGTTCATCCTTTAGGGCAACTGTTGTCCAATCTCGATCAGTTGTTAAATAAAAAATGTGCTTAAACCCCGTCAATTCAAGGTCTTTCTCTAGCGTTTCACCCATTACCTTTAAATCTGTTGACTGCGTATAAGTAAATGGAGGTAACAACATGATACGTCCTTTAAATTGAGTCTCGATAAACGTCGAGAGATGCATTAAAAATTCTGTAGAAGAGGAACTACTTTTCATGTTTTCATGTGACGTTTCTATTGGAAGTAGCGGTATTAAAAGTGTATCTATATATTCCGTTTGTTGAAGATATGTATCCATGTCTTTCGCATTCCAGTTCATAAATCTACCACTCCTTTAAAACGAGTAAGTGACACCAACGGGTAGTTGGCGTCACTGTTCTCCTTTTATTGCTGTTTCTTGCAACATCTTTGTAAGCGCAATAAAACGTTCTTTATCATTTGTATCGAGTGCCTCATCAATACTTTTTCTTAACACTTCTTCAGTCATTGTAATAATACTTTCTTCGACGAGTTGTTGTGCAATTCTTCTATCTGTTTCACTTACTTGCAAATAAGATGGTAAGAAAGGATTCTCTTCTCGCACACTTGCATAATGAGGACAAGTGTGACTATCTGGAAAGTTTAATTGAATATACATTTTTTCATCTTCATGAAGTCTTAAATCATGAAAAGACTTTTCAGCATCAGCTGTCATTAAATTCCCTTTGTAAAAACGAAACGGAATACTTTCTGACCTGGTTGTCGATATCACCATCGCACGTGGACAATAATGGGCTTCATCAGTAAAATGAACATTTTTCAAAAGCGCTTCATGACTTAGTAGATAATTCAATATCCACACACATTCGCGGCGTTTCAATTTATACCGCTTTAAGAACCACCTGACAAAATCCTTCTTAGCAGCGACAGGTACCATGGCCGTCATGTCAATCCCCCTCATCATTTTGTATTTCTAAGAAAACGCTCCACTCTTCATCATTTGGGAATAAAGTAACGAGTTGTTTAGCTACAGTAATCGCTTCACTTCGTTTACCTTCTTCGATTAGGAAGTTTGCGAAGGACGAAAGAAATGCGTAATCCTCGTTCATTCCACTATATGCTTTGTGAAATGATTCGTATGCCTCTTCGTATCGATCTACCCGTTCAAAAGCATATGCTAAAAGTGCATGTAATAGTGCAATTCCTTCCACTTCATCTTTTGAATACGCTAATAGATCGATGACGTCTTCACTTCGTTCATTTTCATGATATAAAGAAGCTAATGTAACGACGGCCTCAATATATTCAGGGTCAAGGACAAGCGCTTCTTTCAAATGACGTTCTGCAATTTCTGAACGTCCAAGTTTTAATGCACATTTACCAGCAGACAGTTGAAGTTCTTTATCAAACTCATCTCGGGTAATTCCTTGTATAAAGGTCTCATAAGCTTCTTCATCATTATCAGCCAATAGCTTAGACTGCCCCAATAGCATATATGCAGAATAATAGTCTGGATCTATCGATATAAGTTCATTTAATAATTGAATTGCGCGCTCAGGTTTGCCGATTTGATAATAGGCAAAAGCAGCACCAAATAACGTGTCAGGCAATGTCTTGTCTGCTAACATTTCCTCATAAAAAGGAATTGCTTCTTCATAGGCTGCACCTGCGCTGTAAGCTTCTGCTAAGCGGGAAACAATGTCGACATCACCAATTTCCGTAACTTGCTCTCTAAGCGCAAGATAATGAACCACAGCTTCACTATATCGACCTGACGCCAACAATAATTCAGCATATGCAAACTGAATCACAGGCTCGTCTGGCAATAATCCAAGTGCTTCTTTAACTTTGCTAAGCGCCGTTTCTGTCAATCCTGTCATTTGATAATAATCGCCAAGAACCAATAACGCCTGAACATATTCATCGTCAGTTGATTTCACTTCAGAGAGTATGTTTAGTGCATCATCTTCCTTACCAAGTTCCATTAAAGTTGTTGCACGGTCAATTTTTAATTGTGCTTCTTCTGGCAAATGAATCAGAAGCGTTTCATATATACGGTCTGCTTCTCCCATAAAACCATATGCAGCTAAAAGTGACGCCATTTCATACAAATGATCAAGATCCGTAGACTGCAAAGCTTGATCGAGTAGATGACTAATGGCCTCAACATCGCCTTCTTGCATAAAACGTTCAATATCTTGTAACTGTCCCATATTTTCACCTATTCTTTCGCAATATATACATATGAATTATCCATCTCACAATACTACTCGTTGGAGACGAGTTTTTCCAGGTCTTCGAAAAAAGTAGGGTATGAAATATCAATACATGT
>JARIDM010000093.1 GCA_029263945.1 Sporosarcina sp. | reverse complement strand
AAAATATAGACAAGTACACGTGCCTGATTAAGCTCTTCTTCCGACTTGGCAGAAACAGAAACGTTCTCCTGTTCAAATTGTATCGGCGCGAACAAGGTTTGAACTTGTTCTCCTGACAAAGATAACTCTTCTGCTTTCATTTCTGTTTGAATCGATTGGAGCGCATCTTCAATCGTTGATGGAAGGTAATAATCCATCATGCTCATCGTTGTATAATGCGCAACAATGGTCTTTTCCTCATTATAAGAAAGGGAGACAAACGCATCGATTTCCTCAGCCTTCACCTGTTCTAATAACGTTTGGGCGGATTCATCTGCCCGTTCTATTTGAATACCAGCTTCATTCGCTGCTAATTGCTCTCTTAACTTTTCTGCCAATTCTCCGCTTTGATCGATTACTTGTAACACTTCACTCGTGTCATCTGAACCTGTCACATGTTGAACTGTGTCAATAATTCTTGAGCTATTTGCCAGGAGAAATATTGCAATAATCATAATGGCCGTCGTAATGATAAATGATTTCGTTTTTGCTTTTGTACTATAAGCTTGTTTGAATATAATCCAAAATTCACGCATGTTCTTTCCCCACCTTTTCAATGAAAATGTCTTGCAGGGATGGCTCTTCGATCGCAAAGTGACGAATTGCCCCTGATTTCAAGGCTTCTGTTAACAAATTTTCTGCAACTTGCTCTGCTTCAACTTGATAGACGGCGCCTTCAATTGTTTTATGTACAGCCTGCACTCCCGGAACTGTATCTAGAAGGGATAAGTCATGGTCTGAATGAATGCGGACATTCTGCTTACCAAATGATCGTTTTACCTCACGTAATGTCCCGCTGACAATTTGCTTGCCGTGATGAATAATACTCAGCTGTTCACAAAGCTCTTCAACATGATCCATCCGGTGACTTGAGAAAATGATGGTTGCGCCGTTATTTCTAAAATCTAAAATTGCACTTTTTAACATTTCTACGTTAACAGGATCTAACCCAGAAAAAGGTTCGTCTAATATTAATAATTTGGGATTATGCATCAAAGAAGCAATCACTTGAATCTTTTGCTGATTCCCTTTTGAAAGTTCTTCAACCTTTTTATTGGCATAATGTGAGATTTCCATTCTGTCGAGCCACTTTTTAAGCGTAAGCTTTGCATCCGACTTTTTCATCCCTCTTAATTCCCCAAGAAAAACAAGCTGTTCTTCGACTTTCATCTTCGGGTAAAGTCCCCGTTCCTCTGGTAAATAACCAATTTGTGGACTTGTCGCATAGGATATAGGCTGCCCGTTCCAGGATACTTTTCCTTCACTTGCGTTTAATAATCCTAAAATCATTCGAAACGTTGTCGTCTTCCCTGCCCCATTTGCACCAAGGAATCCATACATTGTGCCTTCTTCAACTGTGATGGATAAATTATCAACAGCCGTAAAATCACCAAATCTTTTCGTTACTTGTTCAATTTTTAAACTCATCGTTGCACCCCTTTCATCATTCTACTTATTTATCTATACGTGTCTCGTAGATGAAGGTTTCATTTTATCATAATATCAATCGGAATAATTTGAAAAAGTTGAATCATACGCCGCTTAACGAATGATTCACTTTCCATTTTCCGAACTTTCGTAGTATACTCATTATTAAAGTGATTGGAGGGAAATCTATATGAAAGTTTATAAACTGACGGCATACGAAGCTAAAGGGAATGTACTTATGGATGACTCTTTAGAAGCTACAAACGATGAAGAAGCAAAAGAAAAAGGACAGGCCATCCTTGAAGAAAAAGAACTTTTAGAGACTACACACCGATTGGCGTCACCAACAGGGAAGTTAATTTTATTTCACTCTTAGTTTTCAACCAATGCGTATAAAAGAGGTGCTATAATGAATATCGCATTAATCGCCCATGATAAAAAGAAAGATGAAATGGTGAATTTTGCAATTGCTTATGAAGCTTTTTTCTCGAATTTTTCTTTATATGCAACAGGGACAACTGGACAACGGATCATGGATGAAACCGATTTATCGATTGAACGCATGATGTCAGGTCCATTAGGGGGAGACCAACAAATCGGAGCAAAAGTAGCGACTGGAAAATTGGACTTAATCATTTTTTTCCGCGATCCACTAACTGCACAGCCACATGAACCCGATGTCAGTGCCTTGCTTCGACTTTGTGATGTTTACGGTATTCCACTCGCAACGAATATTGCAACAGCTGAGCTGCTTCTCCACTCGATTGAACACGGAGATTTTTCCTGGCGCGAAGCAACAGATAAATACAAATAAATAGGAAACGCGAAACCAAGCTGTATGTTTCTTGGTTTCGCGCTTTTTTTATTGTGGGGTTTTCAGCACTTCCGGGTGAGGTATCGGCACATTCTTTACCGTTATCAGCGCATTTCGTTTACTTATTAGCAAAAAGTGACCTTTGATCTAGTCGGAAAGCAAAATAAAGCTAGAACAAAATGGAATAATCTTGTGAGTCCAGGTAAACGTGCACTTTTCTCATTAGATCATCTTCGAATGTCCTAGCTTCATTTTTTACCAGTTATTAATTGAACGTCATGTATTCACAATTATTTTCCTGCGAAGACAGGTTGTCTTTTTTCTACAAATGCTTGGATGCCCTCTAAATGGTCAGCAGTTTTTCTCATCATAACTTGTGCTTCACTTTCCATTTTTAACGTCAGCTCAAGGTCCGCTAATTTGGTCGCATGTAAAATTTTCTTCGATGCGATCATTGAGGCAATCGGTGATGCGAGTAATTTCTGTGCATAACCTTTTCCGTACTTCTCAGCCTGACCTTCCCCGACAACTTCATCCACGAGCCCTGCCTTCAAAGCTTCCGTTCCGCTCATCACTTGACCAGACCAAATCAGTTTTTTTGCCTGTGGAACGCCAACACGCTCACGCATAAAGAAATGCCCTGCGCCGTCTGGGACAAGCCCAATCCCGATAAAGTTCATGGCGAGCTTACTATCCTCTTCCGCAATAATCACATCACAGCCAAGTGCTACGCTAAAGCCAAGCCCGGCTGCAGCACCGTGTACAACAGCTATTGTAATTTGCGGCAAAGCATACAGTGCTTTCGCCAAGCGTGACACATCTACCATTACTTTACTAATATCTAACGGATTATTCGGATCGACCATTTTTTTAATATCGCCGCCTGCTGAAAATGCATGCCCTTCACCTTTGATGACGAGCACTTGAACTGCATCATCTTTTTCCAATGATTCAAATGCCTCAGCCAGCTCTTTCATCATGACATCATCCATAGCATTCATCGCTTGCGGCCTGTTTAATGTTAAATAAGCCAGTCGATCTTCTCTTGTTAATTCAATTGTTTTATACATGTCATACACCCCTTTATAAATAAATGAATAGTCATTCACTATCTATATTCGAGGTATTTATCGTAAACCCTTTATTTATTCACTTTATTCGGAAAAATCGCATTCAAGTAGTTCAACTTCTTTTCAATAGATTCATCATAAGTTAACACGTAAGCTGCCGGATCTTTCGGGTTGTAAAACTGTGTAATTTTCCCTGTTTCTGGGTGAATAAATTTACTGGAAGCCCCACAACCGATTCCAATAATCGTTTGAACTTCTTCCATGATGATAATGTTATAAATACTTTCTTCCCCTGGCTTCGCATACCCAACATTCTCCAGGTTCCCCAAAATGTTCTTTTGACGATATAAATAATAAGGTTCGTATCCGTTCGCAGCATTCCACTCTTCGCCGCGTTTCATCATTCGCTCCACCGTTTTTCGGTCCGCTACTTTATAGCGACTTCGGTTCTGGGACATTTCAGATGCACGCTTAAATGATAATGTATGGACAGTAAGGGATTCTGGCTGCATTTTTGCTGTTTCTGCAAGAGAATGTTCAAATTCTTCTAGGCCTTCATTTGGCAAGCCAATAATTAAATCCATATTAATATTTTTCATGCCCATTTCACGAGACAACCAAAATTTATCAATTGTCTCCTGAACCGTATGATGGCGTCCAATTGCTTTCAATGTTTCATCGGTATAAGATTGTGGGTTGACACTAATACGATCTATGCCCCATTTTTTCAGGACCTCAATTTTTGCTGGGGTAATGGTATCGGGTCGACCTGCTTCAACCGTCACTTCGCGAACCGTCTCCATATTTGGGAATGATTCATACATTGTTTCATATAAAGCATCCATCTCTTCCGCTTCAATCGAAGTCGGCGTACCGCCACCAAAGTAAATCGTCGTAATTTTCATGTCATGTGCCGTTAACCATTTTCCCATTTCGCGAATTTCTTCATGCAAGCCATCTAAAAATGAATCTACACGGCCATTGGCACGACGGATTGCGTATGCTGGGAATGTACAATAGGCACATTTCGTAGGACAAAACGGAATGCCTATATAAATACTCACTTCTTCTTTTAAATCATATAAGTCAGGAACTGAACGCAACTGAAGCGCCGCAATCTTCGCTAGTAGCTCACTTTTTTCTCTAGATACACGGTAGTTCCTCATAATTCTGTTGATGGCTTCTTCAGAATCATCTCCGTCCTGACGATACTTGTGGTAAAGTTTCATCGGGCGAATGCCTGTTAAAATGCCCCAGGACTGCTTCATTCCTGTAGCTTGTTCTAGTGCCTCAAGAAACACATGGGCATAGACTCTTTTTAATTGACGCGTTTCCGTCTTCTCATCCCCAAGTTCTTCCTGTTGTGAAAAAGTCGCGACATACGCTTTCCCTTCAGATGTTAGGACCGCTTCTCCTGAAATTACACCTGCCGCACGTTCAATCGAAAACGAAACGTTCATCGCGTCTTCTTGGTCATCTATGATCATTTCACATTGTTCAAAAAATAGGTTCGCCAAATGGGCAAACATCCGTACCCAACCTTCATTAAAGGTATTGTCAATTTTTATCTTTTGCATCTTTTTTACCAACTTTCTTATCTGTACCTATCATACTTCCCTTTATATTAAGGAAGACAACATCTATTGTAGCAAAATTAAAATGACAGCGTGACAATTCTCTTAAATTTAAGCATAAAAAAAACCGGCCTCAGCCGGTTTTTAATTAGATTGTTTCATATACTTCTTGTACTGGTTTCATGAGCACGCGGTTGACCTCATCGAGTAAGCCGCTTAGCTTCATTTCAGCTTCTAGCATTTGCATGATTTTTTCATTTGATTGTGCTAATTGTGCTGTTTTCTGTGCATGTTCGAGTTCTTCGGCTTCGATTTCTTCTCCAGCCATTTGTTTCTCTTGCATCTTCACTTGGACTTCGCGAAAGCTTTTGAACATTGCAAGTGCTTCTTCGTCTGCTTTTACGAGTTCTACCGCTTTTTCTACGTCTGCAAATTCAGCTGTTTGTCTGAATGTTGCTTCCAATTTGTTTAAGTCATCATAGATATTTACTGTCATTTGATGAGCCTCCTAAGTAAGATTTATTGCAAATACGATGAGCCCTTGCACAACACCAATGACTCCTCCAAGTACCGCACCAAGAACTGTGATCATTTTAAACTCTCTTCTTGATATACCTAAAACGAGATCCTCAAGTACTGCAACTGGAAATGAATCGACTTGCTCCTTTACCATATCATCTATTTTCAACTTTCGTAAAGATTTTTCCATTTGGTTTTCAATTTGTGCAAATAAGAATTGCGTAACAGTAGGCGTTAAATGTGTAGCCGTCCAATTTGCACCGTCTGGCCAGTACGCATAAAGTGATTGGTCAAGTCGTGTTTCAATTGCAAGTTCTCGTTGGAAATAAGATTTAAATGAAGTAAAGAGGCCGTCCCAATTAAAGTCAGCGAGCAGTTCTTCAACAGGCCGCTGCTGTAACTTCTCCCACTCATTTAACAATATAGAGTCTAGCAACTCATGTGTGCTAGGCGCATCAATAAATTTCAATGCTTCACGTTGTACTTTTCCAACAAGTGTTTCAGAATCTCCTAAAAACATATTGACCATATTTCCAAATGTACCTTTCGATGTAAGGAAATCATCAATTAACTTTTTGAACATCAACTTGCCTTCATCTGACTCAAAATAACTTTCGGTTCTTGACAATATATAAGTCGCGATTTGTGGCACACGTTCTTCTACTCCTTGTCGCCACTTCATTGGAAGCACTTCTTCAACTGTGCCTGTCATTATTTTAGAGCGAACAGATTCGAGTTGGTCATCTAACGTCAGCAATATTTTTTCTTCTGCTTTCCTTGCGACATTTGTTGCACCTGCAATTTCAAGCCACTCATTTAGCGTTCGATCTGAATGTAAAAGATGTGTTTCTATTTTTTCCTGTAGAAACTGCTCTGCTTTTTGCGCCATGTCTGGTGTGAGTAACTTTTTCTTAAAGGTTTCTGGTGTTAACAAATAATTTGTAACTGTTTTTCCAAATTGTGTTGCTAATTCGTCGCGCCTTTTTGGAATTAACCCTGGCGTAAATGGCACACGCCAAGACCCAATGTATTTTGCTTCATGTGGCCTAAACAACATCTTAATGGCCAAATGGTTTGTAAATCCACCAATAAGTGCACCAATTAACGCCATAAACAATATCATCCATAGAAGATCCAATCGCTTCACCTTTTCCCGTTTCTTTAAGTTCCAATTATAACAGAACTCTGTCGAACGGAAAAACAAGGCGCATTATTCAAGTGCGTTATACATCGTGGAAAAGCGAATCGCATGCTCCATTTCATCATGAAGTGCGATAAATAATGGATTGTACGCCTGCGGAATCGGGATCGTTAACAACATGACTTTGTACAGTTCAACTGATTCTAATTCATCAAGTAAGGCTTGCTTTGCACATGCTTTTAATTCATAGCGAGGCAATGGCTTTCTTGGGTTTTGTACAAATTTACCTGTCAGGATATAATGGAGCTGTTGGAACATTTCATAATGACTTTTTTCATCTTCATACGCATGCTTTATGAAGTCTTTCCAAAGCGGATCTTTCGTTAATCCATACATTGATTGATAAAAGTGATATGCTTTATATTCACCTTCAATGGCCTCTTTTAATTGGTCTATAAACAACTTAGCACCCTCTCGCATTCTTTTTTCTCATTTTATGCGAAAGGTTCACGTCATATGAAAGGAGTATGAATATGCTACAACATTTCAGTTACAAATCTATGTATGAACACACACAATTACCAGGTTGGACATTTTCTTTCTTTTTTAAAAACACGAGATATACTGGAGAATATTTACCAGACGGACAAATAAAATGGACTGGAGATACACCTCCCGAAGAAGAGAACGTCAAAAAGATGATTCATGAACTGATGACTTTTCACGTCTACGACTAATCTTTACATCATTCGGGCATCCTTTGTTTAACAAAGGAGGTCATCTTATGCCAGATAAAAAGACGTCAACAGAAATCGAAATCGAAAAAGAGAATTTAAAAAAACAAGAACAAGTCACTGAAAATACATTCAATGATCGAAACCGAATTCCAGACGAGCAAAATGCTTGGAAAGAGACACAACCGCAATATGGCTACAATAAAACAGACTAACAAAAAGCTCCCTTTCGCCACTGCGTCAGGGAGCTTTTGCTATTCTTGGACTAGTTTACGTTTACCAAAGATAAAGTAATAATACGTCGATGATAATATATAGAGAACTGCGGTGATTGAAAATGCATAGGCATAGCCCCAGTAAGAACCAAATCCGATGACGAGTCCTGCAGCGACTGGCCCCATCGTCGCCCATCCTACTTGAAAGACAGTTTGATTGACTGAATTGGCAAGGCCTTTATATTTGTCTGAAACCACTTCCATGGCAACAGCACTTTGAATTGGATTCCCAGCATTCATCAGTGCTTGGCGCACTAAAAACCCAACAGAAGCGAGTAGCAAAGAAGTTGTATAGGCAGTTAAGAGTAAAAATGGAATGGATAAGACTTGAAATAAAATTAAAGCCTTTACTTTTCCTACTTTCTTAACTAACATTGGCCCCATTAACATTGCGACTGCAGTCATTGCAGAACCCATCGATAAAATGAAACCGATATACGCATTCGACGCTTCAAAACGATTGGCAAAGTACAAATTTAAATAAGGAACGACAAGCCCTGAACCAAAGCCGATGAGAAGACTTGCAAACGAAAAGTGGAATATATAGATTAAATTTCGTTTTAATCCCTTTTCAGTTTGTGTTGGTACTTCTTTCATCTCTGTCTTCGCTTGGGGTTCATGTACTAACTCTTCAGAATTCTGATCTTGCAATTTAAATAAAGGCAGCAGCCCAAACGTAAAAATAATACTTCCGATTAATAATGCCCAACGAATCGCTTCTACTTCACCCATGTTGGCGTAAACTTGCAACACATCGGCGAGTACCCCACCAAACAAGCTCCCCACAACATTTGCAATCGTCACCAAGGCAAAATGGATGCTAAACATATGAACACGTTCATTCGATTTAGAGTTTTCAGCGAGGAATGGAACAGCAGAAACCTGAACGAAAGCCATAAATAGACCTGTCAAAAAAGCAGCATAAATCATTGGGGTTTCCGTGATCGCGATGCTCCGATAAAACAATGTCAGCACCCCAAAAAAGGCACCGCCAATAATCATCCATTTCCGTCCAAATTTATCACTAAAAAAACCAGCTGGAATTAACATAATTGCTGTAGCTAGAGCTGTCATTGAAATCACTTGCCCATTAATTGTTTCAGGCATTCCGAGCTCTTTAATATATAAATTATACATGACCATGAAGACGCCCATTCCAATTTGGATGAACACATTTGCCAGCATAAAGAGTTTTACGTTTTTATTAAAGGAAGTAATTTTCCTTTTCCAATCGGCAATCCAATTCAATAAGTTACGCCTACTTTCATTCACTAATACTTCGCTACTCTAAATATACGTGTTCTGAAGTAGATATACAATATTAATTATGCCAACATTTAAAAAATGACTTCTCAATTTGAGAAGTCATTCGGAAAAAATTCTGTATAATCTAACTTTTACAACGACGTAACATTTAGTTTGAGAACGGTTCAAAGAGGTTTTACGTTGCAGAGATGATAATGATTGTAGGCTTTCATCCCTGTTAGTTGAATTTAAAACGAGTTATTGTTCCAATATCTTTTTTAACTCCTTCGTTTGTTTCGCGGTAAGCGTAGAATAAGTATCGGAACCTTCACTGTATAAAATTGAGCTAGCATCAACTTGATACCAAACATATCTTTGGGTCTCAGCAATACCCTCTTTGGGTCTGTCGAGTGAGAAAAAAGTGTCTGCCACTTCCCCTAAGCTTTTTGGTTCTTCCATATCCCCTGCATTTTTAATGAGTTCTCTCAAAGCTTCAATCGATGCCGAATCTGTGATATCACGATGAAACTTTACTCCTTCGCTTCCATCGTCATTAAAAGGCGTACCCACTCTAAGGACTTCTTTTTTTGCACACCCAACAACCATTACCGACAATATTAAAACCGATAAAATAAAAAATAACTTTTTAATTTGAATTACCTTCTCTCATTTGACACTTGTAATAAGTCTACAACCCAACAATTCTTAATGCTTTTTTCCTTGTAACTGAAATAAGCAACTACTAACTTATTCGATGAATTGGCCAGTTAATGGCACAGAATTTGTTCAACAATCGCGCCCTAATCTTAAGTGATATCGGTATTAAAAACGTTGATTTCCGTTTCAGACGGACGCGTTCTGGAGGGCAGGCGGTGAACCACACCGCTCGCTTCGCTCACAGGGTGTTTCACCTGACCTGCTGATCCTCCCAGAGTCGCCGTCTTTCACTCCAATCAACTAAGTATCTACAAAAAATTGTGCGACAAACGCACCCGATTATTTAACAGCAGCTCGACAAATAGATCCTTCGGATAGTATTCTTCCAAAGCAACATCTTTCTATTGTGTTAAATTTGGCAGCCTTTACTTTTCGTTTTTTTACCTTGTATTTTATACGATGTTGGACATACTAAGCCAGAACCTGAATTATCATAAGGAGGAGGATACTCATAAAAAAATTGAATGCAACTCTGTCTTTACTTCTCTTCGTTTCACTGATTTTTGGCTTATCTGTTTCAGCTAAGGATTTTACGGCAGCTAAAACGATGAGCTTTCAAGGAGAGGGTGAAAATTGGTCCGGTACTTTTACAGCAGAAATTCCGGATGGAGAAATAACCCAGGCAGGAAAATTGAAATATAAAGGTCAAGATCTTGATTCTCTTGGGCGAGTTATATGCACATTTGAAACAGCTGCTGGAAAAATAGTAGCCGAAAGTTTATTAGCAGGTACTTCAACTGATGCTCCTATCGGGGAAAAAGGAACTATTGAAAGCATTGGGATGGGAGGTAATAAAAGCTTAATGTCCAAAACAGAAGTAGTTAAGGTAACTGTAAAATGGGACGGGAAAAGCGAGTCATTTAATTTGCATAAACAATGATAGTTACTTGTATTTCAGACACGTAGCATCATGGATTAAGTTATGACACCTACAGTAATCGAGTAGGAGGCTAATCATTAGTTGATTAGCCGACCTCTCACACCACCGTACATACCGTTCGGTATACGGCGGTTCAACCTTTTAAGTATCTTCGCTCATAAAGTAGGGACATATCTTTTAGTCCCCACTTTATGAGCTTTTCTTTCGTTATTGCACGATGAAAAGCCGGAGTCTTTGAGATACGCCAGTATCCCTTTCGGGAATTTGCCAGTCTCATGGCATCCTCATGATCGATGCCATATTTACGAAGCCTAACGTATCTTGTGCGGATCTTCTTCCATCTTTTCCAAACAATTTGCCGCAGTCGATGGTTTAACCATTGTTGAATTTCCACAATGAATTTCTTCATTCTACTTACTCCATAATAGTTAATCCAACCGACTGTAACCTCATTGATTTTTCGAATGATTTCTGAAAATGTGCCTGGTCGTTTTCGAATTGTTAATTGCCTTAGTTTGTTCTTGAGTCGTTGTTTTGCCGACTTACTAGGTCGGCATCCAACTTTCCCATAAGATTTTGTATGTTAAACCCTAGGAAAGTTGCTGAGGTGGCACCACAGACTTTACTCTTTTTCTGATTGATAAAAAGTTGTAAATCTTCTTCAATGAAGAGGGTGATGCTTTCCATTACACGTTCTCCGGCACGCTTACTTTTAACATAGATGACGAAGTCATCTGCGTACCGGATAAAACGGTGTCCTCTTTTCTCTAGTTCTCTATCTAGTTTGTTCAGATAGACATTTGCTAGAATCGGAGATAATGGACCACCTTGCGGTGCTCCTTCCATTGTTTCGATATAAATATCTTTATCTAAAATACCTGCTCGAAGAAACTTCCAGACTAATTTTAGTATTATCTTATCTTGGATGAATTCCTCTAAGTATGCATGTACCCTTTGATGATGTATTGTATCGAAATAACTTTTAAGGTCACAATCTACAACGACCCGATACCCTTCTTGATAGTATTGCTCTGCCAGTTTTATGGCTTGATGAGCACTTCTACCTTTTCGAAAACCAAAGCTATATTCCGAGAATTCAGGGTCAATAATTGGCTCAATAATCTGTAAGATAGCTTGTTGTACGACCCTATCTAACACAGTTGGGATACCCAAATTTCTTTTCGACCCATCGGGTTTCGGTATGGCAACACGTTTTACTGGTTGGGGTTGGTAGGTACCATCCCTCAACTTCCTTTTAAGCGGCTGAAAGTATTTCTTCATATGTTCTTCTAGTTGATGTACTGTAATTCCATCAATTCCTGGAGCGCCTTTATTACTTTTCACTTTCTTATATGCACGCCAAAGGTTTTCATCTGCAATAACTTTATCAATTAAGTTGATACCATCTTGTTCTTTCATATCCATGTCGACATCCCTACGCACTCCTATGTACCCTTCGGTTTCCAACCTATCTCTCTATAGGCAGCCATCTTTCGGTAAATACCACGATGTTTTCTGCGTTTAGGCGGTGATGTCTACACCTCCTCGTTTTCCAAGATTTAAGATTGTTCAGTCCTTCATTTCCGTAAGGAAACTACTATGACTTCTGCTGACTTCTCACGATTCATCGAACTATCACTAGGTCGATTGTTAATTGAATAACCCTCGTGAGACCTCCCCGGGTAAGAGCTATAACCTTCCTCCCATGTAACTGCTGTATCTACTGTATGGAACTTGTGCAGTATCGGACTTCGTCTTGTATCGCAAACTCGTCCATTCCAATTCAGCCTTATATACAGTTTCTGTTCGTCAGTTCGGGATTTTGCCGCCGGCTTCCTTCAGATTCCACTTCACAATGGACACCCTTGCCTTAAGCTAACAGTTCCTACTGCCAAGCCTGTAGTGGACTTTCACCACCAAGTTATAGCCCATGCCGGGCACACGATAAAAAAATCTCCCTTTCTAAATAAAAGGGAGATTTTTCGCGAATCGAACATATTTACATTATGTTAGATTTGAGGGCACTCAACACGTCCACTAAAGTGTCTCTTTAATCGGTAAATTGCACCGTTTGAAGTGCTATTTTGCACTTCAAAGTACGTCTTTTCTAAACAATAAGAGTACTTATCCAAACTGTAAGTTGGATTTTAAATTTGGTTGTGAAAATAACGATTAAAATAAGCGCAAATTACTTCCTAAAGTGACAGCGGTATTAATCAAAGAGGGGTTCCATTTGGATCCATTTACTCCTTGGTTTATAATTGAAAATAGCCGGTACCCAATGATGCCGGCTATTTATATTAATATAATTTCAACTATTAATGCTCATGTGACTCGTTATAGAAATAAACTATCATTATCATTATCAAATTCAAGTTGAATATTTGTTACTTTTTGATTTTGATCAATCCATAGGTATAGTTCACTACATTTGTGACAGAAATATCTAATCGCCAAATTCTCATTCAAAGATTCACTTAAACTCCAATCGTATATGTTCAAAAAAACAAAAGGTTGATTATCCGTAGCTTTTAAATAAGGTAAGATATTATCGAAATCTTTATTATCATATCTTTCAATTTTATCACATTTTACTCTAAAGGCTTTTCGCGGAGTCCATTCATTGGTTTCTTTCATTGGTGTATTTATATCATAAAGACTTTTAATGACAGGATTCCCTGGTCGATGCATAATGTAGTCAATTGAACTAGTCTTAGGTTGACTTAACATTAATTCAGTTATAATATTGTCTTCAAACACCATTTTTCTATCATCAAAATGACTCACTACAGCCTCTAATAGTACTTGTGGAATATTAGGTTCGTTTAGGAATATTGATGTAAGAGAGTTGGAACCCTTCGCAGTAAGTGATACAAAAAATTCAGTTAAAATATTGTACGACTTGTTAACTTTTTCGGTACCTTCAATCTTTTGTATCCTAATATCCATGCCTTCTTTTTGACTTCCTGTAGATAAATCCACATCACATTCTGTTAACCAGTCCATTTTTAACTCCTCATTTTACTTAATTTCAAACCTAGCTGGATCGTTTGCAATTGCACTATAAACCCCATTTTTAAGTGTTGTGAAGTTACCGCCAAGCTTTACTCTATATTTTCCAGCAGGCAATCTAAAAGATGCTTCATTGTTAATAGTCGAAGTTGCTCTGTTCACAGGATAATTAAATTTGAATGTAGAGTACGGTTTCCATCCACCATTTAACCAACCATGATCTTTTTCAAGATATACAGTCACATTACTATATACAATTACATCTCCGCCCACTTTAATAGTCCATGGACAGAAAGCGTCACTTCCCATAACATAGCAAGCGATCGTTCCAGTGGCAAAGCTTAAACCATAAGTTTGGATCATGTCTTCAGAAGATTCTGGTGCAAATAAAGTCGATGTAACGTTTGGCAAAGTACTTACATCTACTGAAGGTTCTTTTTCTTCTGTAATAACTAAATCTGAACCTTCTTTCAGATAATCAACACTTTCTGTTGCAAATGTGTTAACTGGGGCCAAACTGATAAACAAAACCGATAACAAAATTAAACTTAACAATTTCTTCATTTAACTACTCCCTCTAAAATTGTATTTATTATCCGAATTGACAGAATAGGATAATATGAATTAACAATAACATTACTTGGTATTCTTTCAAATTAGAGGGAATAGTATAAATTCTAACCAAGTTCACATTCATAAACCAAAATACATTACAAATAATCCAATACTTATAAATCCCAATGTGACACTTTAATCTGTAAATAGCACCTGTTTAAAGTGCTATTTTGCACTCCAAAGTACGCCTTTTCTAAACAATAAAAGCACTGATCCAAACTGTAAGTTGGATTTTAAATTTTGTTGTGAAAATAACGCTTAAAATAAGCGCAGATTAACTCTTAAAGTGACAACAATACCATACAAAATGAGTTGACATAACGTCTGATCTCCAACAAACGCACCCGTTTGAAGCACAGCTGTTGTTGAACAACTGCCCGCTAATAGAGAAGATTATCTCATTTCATTGTAAACACGCTTTGTAAATTTATGTGATATAAAATAAGCAACGACAGCTGACAAGCTAATTGTTATAAAAGTAATCAAGAACGAGTTACCACTTGAAAAAATTTCTACCTCTTGGGATAGATTAGCACTTGTTTTCCAAGCTTCACCAACATCGGGAGTGTATGTAGAAGTTAGAAAGATCCCAGACAACACTTGAAATGAGAGAATCAACAGTGAAGAAAGTAATATAAAACCAACAATAAAGACTATATGCTTTTTCACGGTTTCCCCTCCTTCCTTTATATATTTTTTTCCTACGTTAACAATACTGGATTCGCAAAAGGGTTCAATCTAGGCACAATGCCCAGTTCTCACTTAATTTATATACGAATGAGTACTGTATAAGTTTCAGTCAATTGAATTTATTCAAGAAAATGGCCCTATTGTTTAAGATGCTTTTTTAATAATACACTCGGTTGCTTGAAGTGCAGACGTCGACTCCCGGAGGATCAGCGTAAGCCTTGAGACCCTGGTCAGAGCATAGCGAAGGAAAGTTAAAGCTGCCTTAATTTCTGAAAAACCACAGAAATACGGCAAAGGGAACCCTTCGCTGTTCACTTGGCTCAAGCGAAGTCACCGCCTGCGCTGTAACGTAACGTAACGCAACAGTTTGAACTTTGCTCGTTAGCAGAAAAACAAAAGACAGAACCATTTATTTTTCATTATAAACTTCCCACCTGAATTAAAGAGACCAATCCTAGAGGACTAATAATCTAACTGCTTTAAGCTTAATAATAAACCCTCATCTGTTATGTCTTTAACATTAAATAAATTTAGCTTTTTTTCAATCTTTTTGTCTGTTTTATCTGCATCACTGAATGAAATTCTTATGGTATCTATTGCATGAATAAGAATCGATAACAAGCCTGCACTGCCTAATGATACGCCCAAACTTTCGTGCTCTGGAAGATGAGTATCCATAATCTCTCTGACCTCTTTATAATAATCGCCTTTAATAAAGATGTATTCAGATTTCGCTTCTAACCCTGCTAATAACTCAGTTCGATTGTGTGCTTCATAAGCTTCTATCCCGTTCACTTTATACATGAAAAACGCCACCTTTCAAGTCTTATAATAATACTACGGATATAAACAAACTAAAGTTTCACTTTTTTGAAAAATTTATTTATTAAAATTCATTTCTTAAAGACCCATATTCTGCACCAACGACGCAATATCTCGTTCAGGAATGCTTTCACTTCAATTGGTTATTAATTTCGGCGAACTCACCCTAATAATCGTAAAACGATAAAATAAATAGACATAACGACTAAACCGACGGGAACTCCAAATTTCGCCCATTCTAAACTAGAAATGTTTAATTTACCTGCTGCAATGATATTTGGTATGTTCCCTGGTATCAGCATGCCACCGCTAATTAGAAGGCCGAGTAAAATGGCTTTAATGGTATGATTATCCATCAGTGGACTCATTTCAGCGGCAGCCAATGTGGCATTATCCAGCACAGCTGAAATCATATTCAGCCAATAAAGGGTGAGGGGACTTACACCGAGTAAGTATTTTTCAATAAAGGGTTCAAAACCAGCGCCGAGTAATGTTAAAGCTGTAACGAAAGCATAGATTTTAACGCTCCGCACGATAATATTCGTATAAGATTCTCTTTCAAGATTTACAGGAAAGGATTGACCGCTTTTAATTGGTGTAACAAGAATGGTTGTTAACACGCCGAATAGAACCAAGCTTGGAATGACTGTTGGACCAATGAGTTGTAGAAGATAGAAGAAGTGTTCATTTAGTTTACTTGTGGCAATGGTCGAGAGGGGTTCGCCAATCGGCGTTAGTGCTGCACCCATACCAATTGAAAAACAAGCGAGAATCACAAAGCGAACTTCCGCTACTCGATCTAATTTAAGTACACTTGTAATGGTGACAAGAACAATCGCTGCAATAATTGCGGTGATGACACTTGAGACAATGCCGAGTATAATAACAACAAGGCCTAGAAACAGTGGAAGCGGCATTGAGTGACTCATGCGTGAGATACTTTTTTCGATTGGTCGTTGAAACCAACGGAAGATTAGACCTGCAAATAGAACTGCAAGTGTAATGTAAACAGAATCTTTTAATGCTATTATTAAAAGTGATTGCGTTAACACATGACCCACCAACGTGGCAGAAATACCCATCAACAATAAAAAGAATTCTAAATTACGTTCTACTATTTTTATTGAAAAAGGTAGGAATAAAACGAGGGTTAAGATAACTATGAGCCCGATCATCAAGACGTTTCTCCTTTGCAAAAGTATTACTAAAAAGTAAGTATGCAGTATCGTATTGAAACGTAAGAGAGATTATGTATTTAGGGGTGTCAAATGAAGAATCCATACATATATGGTTATTTACCGTTTGTTACAATTACACTATTTAGTTTAATTTTTGGTGTTTATACAGTGGGGATCTCGCTAGACTTATTTAAAGAAATTGGACTTTACGGGGGGATGCGTGAGTTTTTAACGGATGTACAGTTACGTGTTTTCTTATTAGTCGTTTATGCACTCTTTTTCTTTATGATTTTTTCTGCATTAAAGCTAATCGGAGAAACGATTCATGATACAGCGATGTTGCTGTTTTCAAAAGATGTGGAAGGCAAGTCATATAGTGAAGCAAAAGGCGGAAATGTGATCTATTTTTTAGGTGCAATTGCGACAGCAGGTGGAATTCATTCCATTAAGTTGTTGGGGGTTTTGTTCTTATTGACAACGCTGATCTATTTTGTCTATGTCATTTACAAGTTAAGTAAGTTTATGACTTTTTTTAGCACGATGGGCCTTATTATTTTTGAGGTGATCATGTGGGGAAGCTTCATTTCATTTATCATCTATATCTTACTTAAGCTTTATAACGGTGTACTTGCGAGCTTACCTTTTGGTTAGATGTTGTTTAAAATAGTAAATAAAAATAGCCGACACAGCGTCGGCTATTTTTTTAAAAGCGCAGAAATTGCTTTCAGGTTGATTTTTTGATCGATTAAAGACTTCATTGGTTGGGGTTTATCA
>JARIDM010000051.1 GCA_029263945.1 Sporosarcina sp. | reverse complement strand
TTTAAATCTTGCTCTGAATACTTTGACGGCAATTGTACATTCACTTTTTGACCAGTGCCTTTTTCTACTTGTTGCGCTAACGGTGTACCTCCATAGTGTGTGAATTTATTACCTTTCTCCAATTGCGTTTTGACAAATTTTTCATCGTAATTAGATACAGCAACAAGTTTTTTCTTCGTTGCTTCTCCTGCAACTCCATCCACTGGCAATCCGTATTTCTCTTGGAAATTGCGCAGTGCCCAGTATGTTCCGTATCCGAAACGGCCATCTATTACATCTTTATAAAAACTGATGTATTGTAGTCTAGATTGCAGTTCAATTACATCATCCCCAAAGGCACCTCGTTGAATTTGCTGCGCGCTAAATGCCCCTGATTGTGTTGGTGAAATGACGTACATAAAACTAAAGAAAAGAACAACCAACAAAGTACGACTCGCAATTTTCTTCAAAACCTATTCCTCCTTTTTCTATAGGTTGTCCAAATCTTATTTTTTTATGACAATAAAAAAAGACCCCTAAAGGGATCTTTCACTTAGCTCGCTCTTCGTCTATACTGTTGCATCGCAAAGGTATGCGCATATTTCACTCTCGTTAAACCAAACCACCAAAGAAATAGCATGAATGGTAAGGCTAAATACAATGCGAAATGCTGAACTAAAAATATACTATTATAAATAAAATGAAGGCCGTAAGGTGCAAACAAAGCAAAAAACAACATTTTTCTTTTATCTTCTTGAACTGCAAATTTTGCTCTCCCTAAATAATACCCCATCACGACGCCAAATAATGCGTGACTCGATACCGGCAATAACGCACGGATGAAAGCCACTTCAGTTCCATATGTAAATAAATATAATACGTTTTCAACCGTTGCAAAGCCTAGTGAAACACTTGCACCATATAAAATTCCATCGTAAGCATCTTCGAACTCTATATGCTTGTAAATCGTTAACAATAAAACGAGCCATTTAAAAAACTCTTCCAAACCGCTTGTAAATACGACATTGCGTATAAACAAATGCGAAAATATATTTTCCTCATCAAATACATGTTGAATAAATAAAATCGGAAAAGTCATAATCGCACCATAAAAAAAGGTTTGAAGCAATGTACGAGACGGATCTTTTGCAATTTGTTTTCGTAAATAAAAATAGCTGAAGAGCGCCAACGCAGGCGCAATCGCGACAGTAAGCAATATGAACATCCGTAGGCCTCCCAAAATACACTAAAAGTTTATTTACTCAACACAAAACAATACGCTTATTGTATCTTTTAGCAGACATTCAACCTATTTTTTAATACTTTCTGCAATCAATGCACCATGATGTCTGCCGTTTTCAATGAAAATTTCATTGGCATTTTTACCTGCAGCAATCACACCCGCAATATATAAATTTTCAATATTTGATTCCATTGTTTTTTCATTATACAGTGGACAACCGCTTTCTTCATCTACTTTAATGCCCATCTTTGTTAAAAAATCAAAGTTTGGATGATAACCAATCATTGCAAATACGTAATCATGTGGAATGGAAATTTCTTTTCCATTTTTGTTAATCGTTAATGTTGAGCTGGTAATTTCTGTGACTGTCGATTCAAAGTGCATTGTCACTGCACCACTTTTAACTAAGCTATCAAAACCAGGTAATATCCAGGGTTTTATACTCTTTGAATAGGAAGCACCGCGGTACACAACAGTTACGTTTGCACCTGCTCGCTCTAATTCAAGCGCAGCATCTACTGCTGAGTTTTTACCACCAATCACCACAACATTTTTTTGAAAATAAGGGTGCGCTTCTTTAAAATACTTGAATACATTTGGCAAATCTTCCCCGCGCACCTCTAATCGATTGGGATTGTCATAATAACCCGTTGCAATTACAACAGAAGTCGCCGTATACTCATCTAAATCAGTTACTACACGGAAACCATTAGCTTTTTTTTCAACAGACAATACAGACTCAAAGTTATTAATATTTAACGCCTTCATCTTTACAACTTCTCTATAATAGACAAGTGCATCATTTCGTTTTGGTTTTTCTTTCGCTGTAATGAAAGGAATATCTCCAATCGATAACTTTAAACTCGAGCTAAAAAAGGTTTGATGTGTTGGATATTGATAAATTGAGTTGACGATATTCCCTTTTTCAATGACGAGAACGTCAAGTCCTTTTTTTTGTATTTCAATTGCAGCAGATAAGCCACAAGGTCCTCCACCTACAACAATGACATCTTTGTGTTGCATCTTTACATACAACTCCTAGCTTTTTATTTAGTATAATTCAATGTCACAATATGACATTCTGATGGTGCGCCTAGTCTTAATGGTATTTTTGTCGTGCCATACCCATTACTTATTAGTTTTGCCGTTCCATCCTTAATTTCATAATATCCTTTTTCATCCAATCCGTAAGGACCTAATCGAATCTGTCCACCGTGCGTGTGCCCTGCGAACATAATCGTTGGGTTAATGTAACGTTCAACTTTTTGCCATATACGTGGTTGATGGCTAACGAAAATTAGGTTTTCATATTGGTCAACATTTTCTAATGCCGCTTCCACTTCCGTTTTCATACAAGATGGATCGTCTGTCCCGCATATTCCCCATAACGGATGGCCTGGAACAGGTAAATCTATATTGTCCAAAATGTTCGCCTGATACCGATTCATGATTTTCCGGATTTCTCGTTCCCCAACTTCACGGTCATTATTTCCCCAGACATAAAAAACAGGACCAAGACGACTTAGCTGCTGTACGTTTTCAGCAATACGCTTATGGGGTACATTTTTCTCAGCTAAATCTCCGCCAATAATGACGAGATCAACGTCTCGATCAATTTTCTTTAAAAGGCGGTGGTCAACTTTTCTTCTGTGAATATCTGAGATGAAGAACACTTTTAGTTGTGCATTGTTTTTTTCAACCGAATCTACATTTAGTTCATGATGAATTACATTTCTTTTATGCGCACTAAAAAACATCATTGAAAAAGTGGCGACAGAGAATAAAGATAATAAGCTCAATAATTTAGTAATCGTAACGATGCGCCACCTTTCCTCTTTAAAACTTAGGAATGGGCAAATCATTGAGATTTGCCCATTCCTATTATTTTATGCCTATTTTTATGGAATGATTAGTTTTTGGCCTGTTGATATTTCATTAGAGCTTAAACCATTTGCTTGCATGATTTTCGATACCCCATCACCTGATTTGTAATAATTGACGGAAATCCTGTATAGCGTCTCACCTGCTGCGACGGTATGTGTTTTTGGTGCAGGTTTATTTTGCTCTTCTTTTTTAGCTTGCTCTTCTTTTGCTTTTTTCGCTTCTGCTTCTGCTTGTTCTTTTTTCAATTGTGCTTCTTCGGCTTCCGCTTGCTCTTTTTTCGCCAATTCTTCCGCTTCTTGTTTAGCGAGTTCTTCTTTCTTTAATGCCTCTTGTTTTTCTTTTTCTTGTTTTTGTTCTTTTTCTTTATTTTTCTCATCTTCAACGATTTCTTTTTCTTGATTGGCTTTATCGCTCGTTTCGAATTGAAATTGAGAATCTTCGACACCCTCTACTTGCTTCTCTTTTGGAGAGTCCCAGCTGAAGATCACGAAAATTAGAATGCCCACTGGTATTAATGGAAATAATGCAAATAAAATATTCACTAACTTTGGACCAGAACGTTTCTTAGATTCACGTGCCTTACTATGTAAGTCTACACGGGAAGGTATTTCCCCATTATCGTTCTCTTCATTTATATCTATTTCTTGTCGCTGTTCTTCAAATTCGGTTTTATAGTCGTCTTTTTTCATTGTTAACTTCTCCTATCGCATGCATGCTTGTTCCCTTATTATGACGAATTTTGTCAGAAAAGTAAATGGAGATACTCGCTTTTAGCCAAGAAGCTCATCCAATTTTTCTTGCCAATCCATTATTACTCGTTCCCCGCGCTTTTTAGTTATTCGATAAATCCAGTCAGCATCCATATTACCACAAGCCAAACAGCATGATAACGGCTTATCAATAAGTGTTTCCCCAAAATAGCCTAATAAATTTCGTCGGATACAAAGAGGTGATTCAATAAGTTGAGTCATTTTTTGCAATTGCTTTTCTTTTTCACTACGCTGCTCTGCTATTCGAAGAATCGTTTCTTCAACATCTGTCCGTTCAAAGTAATAGTCAATGATTCGTTTCCCTGTTTCACTAATTCCAGCTAAATGCGCAGCTTCTTTGCTCACAACATTATTTGCCAATAGTTGACCAAAGTACCGCACTTCTTCTTCAAGCGGTAAATCTTCTTGAATGATGAAGCGCGTTTTGTTAATGTCAGCTTTTGTATACAACAAAGTTGCCCTAGCTAATTTACCATCTCGACCCGCTCTTCCGATTTCTTGTGTATAACCAGCAATTGTTGCGGGGACATGCTCATGAATTACTTGGCGAACGTTATCCTTATGTATCCCCATGCCAAATGCATTTGTCGCACAAATCCACTCGATTTCACCTTGTATAAATTGTTCCTGAATAAACGCGCGGTCTTCTTGTTCCATTCCGCCGTGATAGGCTGCAACAGAGCCTACTTCAAGGTTTAATTGAATTGCCAATTCATCAGCACGCCTTCTTGAAGCAACATAAATAATACCTGGACCTGTTGTTTTTTCCAAACGATCAATGAGCCACTCTGTTTTCTCTTGTTCTGTATTTAGTGCATAAATCGCATAAGATATATTAGGCCGATCCAGTGATTGTTTATGTGTAACTGGCGCATCCATATTTAAATAATAAATAATGTCTTGTAAAACTTCATCATCAGCAGTTGCAGTTAGCGCAAGCACTGATGGACGACCGAGTTTATTCAAAAACTCACCAATACGTAAATAATCTGGTCTAAAGTCAAAACCCCATTGAGAAATACAGTGAGCTTCATCAACAACGACAAAAGCAATTGGAATTGTTTTAATCTTTTCATATACAGCAGGTTGTAATAACATCTCCGGGGAGATAAAGATAAATTTATAAGCAGCTAATTGGTCAAGTTTTTTCATTCTTTCTTGGTATGGAAGAAAGGAATTTAACGCAAGAACACGTTTTTCACCATTTTTCTTCATAATTGCAACCTGATCTTCCATTAAAGCAACAAGTGGTGAAATAACAAGCACAGTTCCTGGTAGCAAATAAGCTGGCAACTGGTAACAAAGAGACTTCCCGCTTCCAGTCGGAAAGATGGCAATTGTGTTTTTCTTAGCCAAAACATCTTGAATAACAGCTTCTTGACCTATTCTAAAATGGTCATACCCAAATTTTTCATTAAGTACGGATTGGATGTTCATCGTTTACTCCTTTTGGCGCCCTCCCTAAGATTAGGCGCAACTGAAAATAGCTTAATGTTGGGAAAAAGTCTTTTAACAAACGTAATCTTTTTGTTTTGAGCTCTTGTGATTTTTGGTATACACTTTCACATTCCTCTACTGAGACAAATTGCTCAATTGGAAAGAGTTCATCATTAATCACCATTTCTACAAAATGATCTTCAATGGTACTCATTTTTAATTGGCGCATCGTCATAATTTCCTCCATTGCGTATCCTTGTTGAAAAAGAACCTTCGTCTTCATAGATGAATCCGTCAAATGTGAGCTAACTTTTATATGAACAGCAAGCTTCTTTGTGAACGGCGTTGTATTTGAAGCTTCAATCGTATCTAATAACATATGTAAACTTTCGATAAAATATAATTTTACTGTCATAGGAGAAAGGTTTAATGCTTCCCCCAATTGTGCCCACGTCCATCCCAAAGAATTATAGCCGACTAAGCGATGCGTGAAAATTACTTTTTGAACATCGTGCATATCACTTTTCACCATTAACTCAACAAGTTCTTTTTGAAAATCCTTAGAAAAAGAAGCATCACCTATTAGTTGTTTATGCAATACTGTTTTTACAAAAGTTTGAATTTCAGTATCTTTTTGTGTAGGGTAGAAGTTTTTTGAATCGGCTCTGAAATTTGAAATCGTCTGTACCGTAAGTGATAACCTTGCAAAAAAAATCATTTCTTTCCCTCTATAATCCCACCCATTAAAGTTGTATACAGGTAATTTGTTGTTTTCCGCTTGCCCAGACTCAGTTAAATACACCAATAAGGATTCATCAACACGAATGAATTCATCGTTTTTTAATTGCGCTACTGCCTCGTCAAATACCTCCGTTGAAAGTTTTGGCAATAGGCCAAAAAACTTTTTCAATCCATAATACTCAACATCTTGCAACGTTTGACCTGACTTCTTACCACGCAAAAGGTGGAACCCTGCATAAATCGTTCGCTCTCCATCGATTTTACTTATGATTGACATTAATAGAGCTGAAAGATTCATAACAAAATTCCCCTTTCTAAAAAATAGTAGTATAATCTTGAAAACTTGCGTAAACAGCATTAGAATAGAGTCTGTAATAAATTTGTATTGACTGGAGAAAAGAGGGAAGACATACATGCCTAAATATACAATCGTTGACCAAGATACATGTATCGCTTGTGGAGCTTGCGGGGCTGCAGCTCCTGACATATATGATTATGATGACGACGGAATCGCCTTTGTTATCCTAGATGATAACACGGGTACGGTAGAAGTTCCAGAAGAACTGATGGAAGATATGGAAGATGGGTTTGAAGGTTGCCCAACTGATTCAATTAAAGTCGCTGACGCTCCTTTCGATGGAGACGCTTTAAAAT
>JARIDM010000040.1 GCA_029263945.1 Sporosarcina sp. | reverse complement strand
GGGATTACGGCAATTTACGGTGCGATTCTTGTGTCTGGTTTATTTGTAATCTTAGTAAGTGGGTTCTTTGGTCAACTTGTACGCTTTTTTCCACCTGTTGTTACGGGTTCAGTCGTGACCATCATTGGCATTACGCTCATTCCAGTTGCGATTAACAATGTTGGGGGTGGTCAAGGTGCGAGTGATTATGGTTCATTGACGAATATTTCTCTTGCTTTTGGAACGTTACTCTTAATTGTTTTCCTATTTAAGTTTTTCACTGGTTTTGTACGTGCCATCTCTATTTTGCTCGGGCTGATGGGTGGCACAGCAGTGGCAATGTATTTAGGGATTGTGGACTTCGCGCCAGTAAAAGAAGCTACGTTTGTTCACATGGTCAAGCCGTTTTATTTTGGCCAGCCAACTTTTGAATGGCCAGCAATTTTAACAATGATTTTGGTCGCGATTGTATCTTTAGTGGAGTCAACGGGTGTTTACTTTGCTTTAGGAGATATTTGTGATCGTGATATAAAGAAAAATGACCTTGCGCAAGGCTACCGCGCAGAGGGGATCGCAGTTGTACTTGGGGGATTGTTTAATGCCTTTCCGTATACCACTTTTTCCCAAAATGTAGGGCTTCTTCAAATGTCTGGGGTAAAGTCTAGAAAGATTATTTTCATTACGGGAATTATGCTTGTGACCTTAGGCTTTGTCCCAAAAGTAGCCGCATTGACAACGATTATACCAACTGCTGTATTGGGTGGTGCGATGATCGCTATGTTTGGGATGGTTATTTCACAAGGGATTAAAATGTTGAGCAAGACTTTTACGAGTACTGAAGATAATCCAATGATTATTGCTTGTTCTATTGGCATTGGACTTGGTGTGACCGTTGCACCAGACTTGTTTTCCCAATTACCAAAAAGTTTACAGATGTTTACAAGCAATGGGATTGTTGCAGGGAGCCTGACGGCAATTGCATTAAATATTTTATTTAATATGCTTCCTACCAAAAAACATAAAACAGCACCTGTCATCGATTGACGAATTACAAAGAGCATGTAAACTCCTGATTGAGTTACATGCTCTTTTGACTGTATGTGTCACTTAAAGTAAATGGGTGAGGTGGTATAATCTGCACCCATTAGGGGCGTTTCATTTCCTTTTGAAATCCCAAGCGCGTACAAATTTGCAGCATGAATATCTAGGGTTAAAGAGGAATCTGAAAATGCAGCGGCTTTACTAACAAGTGGGAGCTTAAACTGCTTTTTGTGTTCATTTAAGTATTCTCTACCTGTTTGCGTCATCCCTAAAAGTCGTAAATAAGAAGGCGCTTCGATCTCTTTACGCATGTCATAGGTAAAGCCAGTAAAGACATGTGTAAGCATGCGTTGAAGTCGCGTCCAAGTGTAACGTTTTGATTTTACGTCTTTCATAAAGCCTTCGAAGGTATCATTTAATGTTGCGGCTGTGTAAAAAAGATTTTCAATCCCTTCCGTTACATCCGCAATGCCGCTCAGACGTTCAGGACCATCTCTTAAGATGCTGAAACGTAAGAGGGGGTAAAAGGATTCCCAACTACCAAAAGAAGCATGAGAAGCTTGCCAGTGCATTAATCGTTCGTGTGTCGCTTGTGGTGAATAGCTGCGTATATCCCTTAAGGATTGGGTCGTGAAAAAGTTTTTTCTGATGCCAGTTGCACTTGCGATTGGATTACCAGGCATGGCATCTTCATGATATGCAGCGCCAGTGCGTTGAATGGTTGCAGCTTGCATGGATGTCTTTATGTGATGAGCTGCTTGTATATAATGATAGCCTAAAATGTTGTTTGGCTTTCTGAGGTCTGCATAAATTTGTGACTGGTCTGCACGCTGTGTGGCCATTTGATAGGCCTCATTTAAAGCTTTAGGATAGCTAAGTCCGCGTGCCATTGCCTCTTTAATCGTTTGTTCATAGTCTTCATGTACGTTGGTCAGCAGTCGATGGCTGTTTTGAAAAGGTTGAATCGCCCCTTCTTCACTTCCGAAGCAAAAATGCGCACATTGGAGCGCGTCCAACATGATGATCGCGCCTTGTGAAAATTGCGGGGCATGGGCGGTTGCAAAAGCGTAAGGCAGTTCAAACACCAGGTCGATTCCGTTTGAAAGGGCCATTTTTGTTCTTGCCCATTTGTCGACAAAAGCAGGTTCGCCTCTTTGTAAGAAGTTCCCGCTCATGACCGCAATGATGAGGTCTGCATTTGTCGCTTTTTTAGCTTCTGTTGCATGAAATTTATGTCCATTATGATACGGATTATATTCTACAATTATTCCTGTGGCTTTCAAATCAGTCACTCCTTTGGTACAATGTATTTATTATACCTATGGGAACCATGAAGTGACAAGAAAATATCTTGACATCGCTTTGCACCCATTATATAATCAAGAATGTTGTCTTGAGGTGATCGACATGAAATGGTCTATCAATCAATTGCAGAGATACAGGCAAGGAGCTATGCCATTTGACGAAATGGTAAACCTTGATTCCGTCAAAAAACGGAACCCGGAAATCCGGGATATCGCGCCTATCCATGTAACCGGAAGTTGTACAATTGGTGCGAGTAAAATCGACTGCCGATTCCGGCTCGAAGGAACGATGACTTTACCCTGTGCCCGAACGTGGGAAGATGTGACGTATCCATTCACGATTGAATCTGTTGAAAGATTTAGTTGGGATGTAGACACATTAAATTCAGACGACGAAATTCATCCTGTTGAAGGTGATTTTGTTGAACTGGACCCCGTCTTTGAGGAGCTCGTCCTCCTTGAAGTACCGCTTCAAGTCTACAGTGAAGAAGCTGCAGACATGAAAAGTGTTGAAGGAAAAGGATGGTCATATACGACTGACGAGGAATACAATATACGGCTCCAAGAAGAACGTGAAACAACTGTGGATCCGAGACTTGCCGGCTTGGCAAATCTATTTGATAAAAAAGACGAATCGTAATTCGTTTAAGGAGGTGCCCAGATGGCTGTACCAAAAAGAAGAACGTCAAAAACTGTTACAAAAAAACGCCGTACACACTTTAAATTACAAGTACCAGGAATGGCTACGTGTGATAACTGTGGCGAACTAAAATTAGCACACCGCATTTGTAAATCATGCGGTCAGTACAAAGGAAAAGAAGTTGTAGGCGAATAATTAAGATTCGTTTATAAGACATCAGAAAAGATTGAAATAGATTTTTTCTGAAAGGCTACCAAGAGACCATGGCTCTAGGTAGCCTTTTTTCTATATAAAATTTTGGAGGCGAGTCGTATGGCGTATAAAATTTCAGTAAATGAGGGAATTGCAACATTCACAATTGATCGACCAGAAAGAAGAAACGCAATTAATACAGAGGTTGTAGACGGATTGGAACGGTTTTTAAATCAAATTGAAAAAGATTCATCTATTCACTATACAGTGATTACGGGGACAGGTGAGCAAGCCTTTTGTTCTGGGGGTGACTTGAGTGAGTACCATGCGCTTCGCACTTCTGATGAAGCACTTCCGATGTTGAGTCGAATGGCTGGCTTGTTATTTCGGCTTGCAACGCTGCCAATGCCCGTTATTGCGCTTGTGAATGGTATGGCTGTTGGGGGCGGCTGTGAACTTGCGATGGCATGTGATTACCGCGTTGTATCCAAAGCAACGAAAGCTGGATTTGTACAAGGTACGTTAGCGATTACGACTGGATGGGGCGGTGCGACATTGCTATTTGAAAAAGATGGGAAACATGATCGTGTTTTTCGGTTATTATCAGAAGCAAACTTACTAACTGCTGATGAAATGCTCGCTGTTGAGTGGGCAACTGAAGTTTATGAAGGCGATGCAGCACAAGGATTGGCAAGTTTTTTACAAAGAATGTTCGTGATTGATCCTGCAGTTCATCGTGCTTATAAGACGGTTGCGATTCGAAAGTGGACAGCTGACTTTATGCGTGATCGTATGATTGAAGAAGCACGCCAATGTTCTGTATTATGGGAAAGTGACGC
>JARIDM010000013.1 GCA_029263945.1 Sporosarcina sp. | reverse complement strand
CAATGTTCAAGCGCAAGCACCTTATTTTAACTATAATGACGCGGCGGGTGTACATCATGAAGTTTGGTTTGAAGATGCTAGAAGTATTCAAGCGAAGTTTAATCTAATAAGAGAACAAAACATCCGTGGAATTATGTATTGGAAGTTGGGATTGGCATTTCCGCAAAATTGGTTGTTGTTAAATGATAACTTTAATGTGCATAAATTAGATTGACGCGAATAGGTGAAAAATCTTCCATTCTATATTGATCGGGAGATTTTTCAGTTTTAATCTTTTAATTAGTAAGAAAACATTGAACTATAGGAAAACTGTCGTATAATGGGAGGATGAAAGAGGTGGATTAGTGTTGAAAAAAGACTTGAGAATTAATAGTAAAGTATTTAGTGATGGAACGAAAAGAGCGCCAAACCGTGCGATGTTAAGAGCGGTTGGTGTCACAGATGAAGATTTTGAAAAACCAATGGTTGGAATTGCAAGCACTTGGAGTGAAGTGACTCCGTGTAACGTACATATTGATAAATTAGCAATTGCATCAAAAAAAGGTGTAACAGATGCTGGCGCAGTCGGTATGATTTTCAACACAATTACAATTGCAGATGGCATTTCAATGGGTACAGAAGGCATGCGTTATTCATTACCAAGTCGAGATGTCATTGCAGATTCCATTGAAACGGTTGTAGGTGGCGAGAATTTAGATGGACTTGTGGCGATTGGTGGGTGTGATAAGAACATGCCAGGTTGTATGATAGCCATTGCGAATGCTGCGGTTCCTTCTGTGTTTGTTTATGGTGGCACAATTGCGCCGGGTAAATTACACGGAGAAAGTATCGATCTTGTGTCTGTGTTTGAAGGTGTTGGACAACTAAACAGTGGTCAAATTGACGAAGAAGAACTTCAGAAAATCGAGTGCAATGCGTGCCCTGGAGCAGGTTCGTGCGGTGGTATGTATACAGCAAACACGATGTCATCAGCAATAGAAGCAATGGGGATGAGTTTGCCTGGTAGTGCCTCAAATCCAGCTGTTTCTTCAGAAAAACTTGCAGATTGTGAAGCTGCGGGTGTTGCACTTTATAACTTAATGGAAAAACAAATCTATCCAAAAGACATCATGACAAAAGAAGCGTTTGAAAACGCAATTACAGTTGTTATGACGCTAGGTGGATCTACGAATGCGATCTTACATCTCCTTGCGATGGCACATGCAATAGAAATCGATTTAACGATGGATGACTTCGATCGTATTCAAAAGAAGACACCGCATCTTGCAGATTTAAGACCAAGTGGAAAGTACGTAATGGAAGATTTGCATAATATTGGCGGGGTACAAGCTGTTATGAAGATGCTGCTCGAAGCTGGTTATTTGCATGGTGATTGTTTAACGGTAACTGGAAAAACGCTGGCTGAAAACTTGGCGGATGCACCTTCACTTGCAGAAGGACAGAAGATTATTAGACCAATCGATCGTGCATTTAGTGAAGATGGTCCACTGGTTATCTTGAAAGGAAATCTATCCCCTAAAGGCGCAGTGGCAAAAATGTCTGGCGTTTCAGTTACGACACATACGGGTCCTGCAAAAGTTTTTGATACAGAAGAAGAAGCCACAAACGCAGTGATGAAAGACGAAATTAAAGAAGGCGATGTATTGGTTATTCGTCATGTTGGGCCCAAAGGTGGACCAGGTATGCCAGAAATGCTATCGATTTCGGGTATTCTAGTTGGTAAAGGACTGGGCGAAAAAGTAGCGCTCCTAACAGACGGAAGATTCTCTGGTGGAACGCACGGCTTAGTCGTTGGGCATATTGCGCCAGAAGCACAAGTCGGCGGCCCGATTGCTTTTATTAGAAACGGGGACAAAATTACGGTGAGTTCCGCAACACAAGAAATTTCAGTTGCGATTTCAGATGAAGAATTTGCGAAACGTAAAGAAGGTTGGACAGCGCCTCCGCTCTACACACGGGGCGTATTAGGAAAGTATGCGCACAATGTGACGTGTTCTTCCCGAGGGGCCATCACAGATTACTTCAATAGATAGTGTTATTACCGCCCCTTAATTTTCGCGTAAGGGGCGTATTTTTTATTGGTCAATTAATTTCATGATAGGAGTTTACTGGTACAACATGTCGCGTCATTGTGGTAGATTAAGGTCATTATGAAGTGGACATATATGAGTTAGTATAAGAAAAAAGAACAGTAGGGGGAATAATAGAATGATTAAAGCAATATTTTTCGATTTGGATGATACCTTGTTATGGGATAAGAAAAGTGTTGAAACAGCGTTTGGAAAGACTTGTGAACGTGCTGCGAATACATATAAAGAAGTAAATCCTGCGGAGTTGGAAGTAGCGGTAAGAGGTGCTGCGCGCGAACTCTATGAAGCATATGAAACGTATGAATTCACAAAGATGATTGGTATTAACCCATTTGAAGGCCTGTGGGGAACGTTCGATGATGAAGGTGAATCTTTTCAAAAGATGAAAGAAATCGTACCCGTTTATCGTAAGTTTGCCTGGACAAATGGACTGAGTCGAATAGGGATAGATGATGAAAAGTTAGGGCAGGCATTATCGGACATATTTATTGAAGCACGAAAAAAACATCCGATTATAAATGAAGAAACTTATTCGGTTCTTGAAAAGTTAAAAGGGAACTACAAGCTCGTATTAATCACGAACGGTTCACCAAGTCTTCAACAGACAAAACTTGAAATTACACCAGAGATCGCGCCTTATTTTGAACATATTATTATATCTGGTGCTTTTGGGGTAGGAAAACCAAAGCGTGAAATCTTTGATCATGCGCTAGCATTAACGGAGGTTCAGGCATCAGAGGCGTTGATGGTTGGTGATAATTTAATGACGGATATATTAGGGGCTTCGCACGTGGGTATACCATCCGTCTGGATTAATCGAGAGAATCGTATGAGGCATGAAACGATCGAACCTACCTATGAAATTGCTACCTTAGAAGAACTAACGAAAATTTTGTCTGTGTAATTCCCTATTGTAATTATAGCTTTTCCAAATATAAATGCGCAGAATAAAGAATTTGAAAGAATGAAGCTTACACACAATGAGGTGCATGAAACAATGAATTTTGAGGAGCAAGAAATGGAGTTTAATCCCCAGGTGCAGCCCATCAATTTACCTGCGACACTGGTCGCGCAACTAATTTACTGGCCACTTAATCGGGATAGAATAGACAAGAATTTCTCTTTCTTAGAAAATGAAAAGGTACGAGTGGATGAATCATCCCTCGTACCTTTCTCTTTTTTTACATATCTATTGAGACGACATCGAAAATATCATCCAACTCTTTTAAACAATCTATATCATATTTGTTTACATGCTTATCGATTGTAAGCATCATGATCGCGTCTCCACCAACATTTGCTCTTCCTACTTGCATTGTGGCAATGTTAATATTCGCTTTTGCCAGCATCGTGCCGACACGTCCAATGGCACCTGGTTGGTCTTTATGTTTGATAAAAACTAAATGTCCTTCTGGAATAACATCTACTGGATATTTATCGATTTTCACGATTCTCGCGCCAAGACCATTTAATAGCGTCCCTGATACACTTCTTGTACCTACTGTTGTTCTGGCTTCGACAGTTAATAAATTCATGAAACCTTTAGAGGTAGACGTTTTATATTCATTGACAGAGATGCCGATTTGGTCTGCTAAAAATTTTGCATTCACATCATTTACATGGCTGCCTAACTTACTTTTAAGTAAGCCTTTTAATGTATTTCTCGTTAGGGGACGCACATCAAAGTTAGCCAATTCACCACGGTAGTTAATGGTGATTTCTTCAATAATTCCTTCTGACAAATTAGAGACAAAAGAACCTAGTTTTTCGGCGAGGTCAAAAAATG
>JARIDM010000009.1 GCA_029263945.1 Sporosarcina sp. | reverse complement strand
ACGAATGATGACAAATGATAATTTATCAATGCCAACAAAGTATGATCCACGAGCAGTTGAACAAGGGCGTTATGAATGGTGGTTAAAAGGGAAATATTTTGAGGCACAACCTGAAAGTGACAAAGAACCTTATACGATTGTCATTCCGCCGCCAAACGTAACTGGAAAACTTCACCTCGGACACGCATGGGACACGACGCTTCAAGATATTTTGGTCCGTATGAAACGAATGCAAGGCTATGATGCACTTTGGCTTCCAGGAATGGACCATGCAGGAATTGCGACGCAAGCACGTGTTGAAGCAAAACTTCGTGAGGAAGGCAAAACACGTTATGATTTAGGCCGGGAAAAGTTTGTCGAAGAGACTTGGAAATGGAAAGAAGAATATGCAAGTCATATTCGAGACCAGTGGGCAAAACTAGGTTTAGGACTTGATTACTCAAGAGAGCGGTTTACTTTAGATGCAGATCGTTCAAAAGCTGTACAGGAAGTTTTTGTAAAGCTTTATGAAAAGGATTTAATATACCGCGGTGAATATATCATAAACTGGGATCCTGTAACGAAAACAGCGATTTCAGACATTGAAGTCATCCATAAAGATGTGCAAGGTGCATTCTATCATATGCGATACCCACTCACAGATGGCACGGGTTCTATTGAAATTGCGACCACTCGACCTGAAACAATGCTTGGGGATACCGCTGTTGCCGTACATCCTGAAGATGAACGTTACAAACATTTAATAGGTAAGACAGTTACGCTGCCAATCGTTGGACGAGAAATCCCGATTGTTGCAGATGATTATGTAGATATGGATTTTGGTAGTGGTGCCGTAAAAATTACACCGGCTCATGATCCAAATGACTTTGAAATTGGTAATCGTCATGATTTAGCGCGTGTACTTGTGATGAATGAAGACGGATCGATGAACAAACTTGCTGGTAAGTACGAGGGCATGGATCGGTTTGAATGTCGTAAAGCGATTGTCAAAGACTTACAAGTGATGGACGTGCTCTTTGAAATTGAAGAACATCTTCATTCTGTAGGGCACTCTGAGCGTAGTGGAGCAGTTGTTGAACCGTACTTATCAACGCAGTGGTTTGTCAATATGCAACCCCTTGCTGCAGAAGCCATTAAACTGCAAAAAAGTGAAGGTAAGGTAAACTTTGTTCCAGATCGTTTTGAACATACTTATTTACAATGGATGGAAAATATTCATGACTGGTGTATTTCTCGCCAACTTTGGTGGGGTCACCGAATTCCAGCTTGGTATCATAATGAAACTGGGGAAGTTCATGTGGGTCACGAAGCACCAGCTGATCCCGAAAACTGGACACAAGATAATGATGTACTTGATACTTGGTTCTCTTCTGCTTTATGGCCATTCTCTACACTGGGTTGGCCAGATGTAGATAACGAAGAGTTTAAACGTTATTATCCAACAGACGCACTCGTTACAGGATATGATATTATCTTTTTCTGGGTGTCACGCATGATTTTCCAAGGGATTGAATTCACAGACCAACGGCCATTTGAAGACGTCTTAATTCACGGATTAGTCCGTGCAGAAGACGGTCGTAAAATGTCGAAATCACTTGGAAACGGAATTGACCCGATGGATGTCATTGAGAAATACGGTGCAGATGCACTTCGCTACTTCTTGTCAACAGGATCATCACCAGGTCAAGACCTTCGTTTCTCAATTGAAAAAGTAGAATCGATTTGGAACTTTGCTAATAAAATTTGGAATGCTTCGCGTTTTGCATTGATGAATATGGACGGCATAACGTATGAAGAAATTGACCTAACCGGTGAAAAGTCAGCTGCAGATGCTTGGATCTTGACACGTTTAAACGAAACAATTGAGCAAGTGACAAGACTTGCAGATAAATATGAGTTTGGCGAAGTGGGACGTTCGCTTTACAACTTCATCTGGGATGATTTCTGTGATTGGTATATTGAAATGGCGAAATTGCCACTTTACGGTGACGACGAAACTGCGAAGAAAACTACGCGGTCAGTTCTTGCTTATGTGCTGGATCAAACAATGCGTTTAATGCATCCATTCATGCCTTTCATTACGGAAGAAATTTGGCAAAACCTACCGCATGAAGGAGAATCGATTACTGTTGCATCGTGGCCAGTTGTTGATGAATCACTTTCAGATAAAGAAAGAGCATCAGAAATGAAATTACTAATGGATATTATTCGTTCAGTACGAAATATTCGTGCAGAAGTAAATACACCAATGAGTAAGGAAGTACCGCTCTATATTTCAACAAAAGATGAACAAACAGTTGAAGTCTTAGAGAGAAACCGTATGTATCTTGATCGTTTCTGTAATCCGGAAACACTGACAATTGGAAAAGACATTTCAGCACCTGGGAAGACAATGTCTGCAGTCGTTACTGGCGCAGAGCTCTTCTTACCTCTTGAAGGTTTACTCAATATTGAAGAAGAAATTGCGCGTCTAACAAAGGAACTTGCGAAATGGCAAAGTGAAGTGAAACGTGTGCAAGGGAAACTGGCGAACGAGCGATTTGTTTCAAGCGCACCTGAAAAAGTTGTTGAAGAAGAACGTACAAAAGAGAAAGATTATCTTGAGAAGTACGCAACTGTTGAGAAGCGTATGCAAGAACTAAAAGAAATGTAAACTCGATGATTGACTCCTGTAGATTCTATAGGAGTCAATTTTTATCATCAGTAAACAACACACTTCCAGCGTTGGAGTGTGTTGTTTACTGATGATTTTTTAAATTGACGTTAAGTCAATCAATTTCATAATAGGGTTTTATTGCGCCACCGCCGCAACATATAGTCGGGTTGAACCGTTCCCGAACAATATGTTGTGTCCTTGTCGCAAAATAAGGACATTATGAAATTGACTCAAGTAGAAAGCTTCTTTTTAATATAGTGCATAATTTTTTCGGCTACAGAAAAATCATGTGTGAGGTAAAGACTTCTGGCACCTACAGGATCTTCAATTTCGTTTAGCAACCACTGCCCATCTGTTAATAATAAAAAGTCTATGCCGATATAGTCGCTTTTTATTGCCTTTGCAATGGTTAGGGCATCTTGTTTTTGTGTTGGCGAAAGAATATATTTTTCGATGGTGCCACCAAGTGTAAAATTAGATTTGAAAGAATTGTTACCTGAGCGTTTTACGGCCCCAATGATTTCATTGCCTAGCATGAATACGCGAACATCCTTTGCGCCTGCTTCGATATAAGGTTGAACAATTAACTCTCGTGCTTGATAGTTAACCTGAATATTTTGCGCCTTTTCTTTGTTATGCACAAGGAATACCTCGTTCCCTCCATGTCCATCAACTGTTTTAACAATAGCAGGGTACTTGTCAATATCTTTAACAGATTTGAATTTTTTAGTTGGAACAGTGGGAACACCGAGAAGAAGTGAAAGTTCAAATGTACGCAACTTGTGATTGGCGATTCGACTTACATGACTTCGATTCATAACAGGGATTCCGTTATTTTCAAACTGTTCGATCCGTGTAAAATCGCGTCCCCGATATAATATAAAGTCAATTTTTCCTGCAGGAAGTTTATCGTTTATAACCAATTGCAAATCTATGTCAATTTTTGCTGCTTCTTTTTGTAAATCTTCTATAAATAATTTATTTTTGATCGCATCAGCTTGTGAATAATAAAGAAGTCCCTTCATTTAATTTCCCTCAAAATATACTGAATCATGGCATCCGCGACGTTAATGCCTGTGACATTATATATATTACGTATATGGGCGGCAGCATTTACTTCACAGACGATCGGTTGTTCGTTGTCGCCAAACAGTAAATCCACACCTGCAAACTCAGCACCAACAGCTTGTGCAGCTTGAATCGCGAGTTGCTCTTGCTCGTGTGTAAGTTGAATGACTTCTGCAGTACCACCGTTTGTAATGTTGGCCCGGAAATCAGTTTCAGAGTGTCGATACATTGCGGCAACAATTTCATCACCGACAATATTCACGCGAATATCTCTCCCTCTACTAGACGAAACAAATTCTTGGAATATAAAATCGATCCCACGTAATTCTTCGACTTTCGCATAGAATTCTTTTTTCGTCTCGATTAAATAGACATGCATTCCAAAAGAGCCGTGGCCTTCCTTAATAATCATCGGAAGTCCGAGTGTTTGAAGAACTTGTTCATAATAACCTGCATTTTTTATAGTGAAAGAAGGATAGACTTTTGGCGCAATAATTGTTTTTGGCATGGTGATCTTGTGTTTGGATAGTTGTAAATACTGGTGTGCTTTATTGTCACACACTGCTATAACTTCAGGTTTGTTAAAGACACGAATTCCTTTATTCTCAATAAACTGTGCGAGTAGTATATCTTTATCAAGAAACACAACAAAATCCGGATGTGATCGCATGTTTACACTTAAATCCATCATCACTTCATAATTTTTCTTAATACTCGTTTGAATGCCTGATCGTTCTGCTGCTTCTTCTATTAAAATTGCTTGATCCCTAAATTTATCATTTGTTAAACTGCCATTGTAAATTACCCAACAACTTGTCAATCCAATTCCCCCGCTCGTGATATACTTTGTGTACCTATACTTTACCATACGGAGGGATATTGTTGATTCCAAAATTAGAAGAATATAAAGAACGTTGGCAGATAAAAAGTGAAGATACGATTAAACCAGGATTGCAAGCAATAGAAGGGGCACTTCAAATCCTTGGCAATCCTGAGCAGAAATTAACTGTCATTCATGTTGCAGGCACAAACGGTAAAGGCTCAACGATCGCATTTATGGAGTCCATCCTAAAAGAACATGGATTTACCACGGGCGTTTTTTCGTCTCCTGCGATTATAGATATTCACGACCAAATTCGTATAGACGGTAAATCTGTCTCGCAAGTTGAATTAAATAAATCATTTAGCGCAATAAAAGCAGCTAATTTAAGCGGTTTGTTAACAGACTTTGAGTTACTTACAGTTGCAGCTTTTTTAACATTCGACCGCTTAGGCCCAAATTATGTGCTCGTTGAAACAGGAATGGGGGGGCTTTTGGACAGTACGAACGTCGTAACCCCAATTGTCTCTGTGATTACATCAATCGCGTTAGAGCATGAAAAGTTTTTAGGAACGACTATTTCACAAGTAACAGAACATAAAGCTGGGATTATTAAAAAAGGAATCCCTGTTATCGTTGGGCCTTTGCCTTTAGAAGCATATAAAGTTATAAAGAAAAAAGCCGATGACA
>JARIDM010000001.1 GCA_029263945.1 Sporosarcina sp. | reverse complement strand
ACAGTTTGTTCAGAAACATGTACAGGACGTATTCGTTATTTAGGCGTTCTTCTTTATGATGCAGACCGTGTCTTAGAAGCAGCTTCTACACCAGATCCAAAAGATCTTTATAAAGCACAATGTGAGTTGTTCTTGGACCCAAGTGATCCTGAAGTCATAGCGCAAGCAAGAGAAGATGGGATTAAAGAAGAATGGATTGAAGCGGCGCAAAACTCACCTGTTTATAAATTAGCCATTGAATATAAACTGGCGTTCCCATTGCACCCTGAATACCGTACGTTGCCAATGGTTTGGTATGTACCGCCACTCAGTCCAATCATGAACTATTTTGAGGGCAGAGATTCAATCAAAAACCCGGATATGATTTTCCCAGCAATTGAGGAAATGCGTATACCCATTCAATACCTTGCAAATATGCTTACCGCAGGAGATACACAAACCGTAAAAGAAGCCTTGCAGCGTATGGCTATGATGCGTTCTTACATGCGTGCTATGTCAGCTGGAAAAGACTTTGATGAAACACGTTTAGACCGTGTTGGATTGACCGCACACCAAACGCAACAAATGTATCGTTTACTAGCGATTGCAAAATATGAAGACCGTTTTGTGATTCCGACGTCTAGTCGAGCAGGTCACATGAACGCTTATCGTTCTCAAGGTTCAACTGGTTATGAAGAAATGGGCGATTATAGTATGGGGACGACAGACAGTCCGTATAGCTATGCAGCACCGATTAGTATGGAAGACGGTAGTTGTGACGGTTGTGGTCCTGTTGCACCGGCAAAATCTGGTAAAGAAATTTACGAAGAGAACTTCTACGGGGGGATTTGGCGTGATTGATCTAGAGAAGCTATACGAAGAGAAACAAGCATTTGGCTTCTTTGCAAATCAACTTACGTACCCTGACAAATTAACTTATCATCCGTCGGTATTTGAAGAGTCTTTTGACTCTTCTCATCCGGCATATGATGAAGTTGAAAAGTATTGGTCGATCATGCATGAATGTAGTCTCGATGATATTCAGGAAATGTATACATATACCTTTGATTTCCAGAAAGAGACGACGCTGTTCATGACATTCGTAAAATATGAAGATGCAAAAGAACGTGGTCAAATGTTAGCCAAATTAAAAGTTTTATATGAAATGTTCGGATTGAATATGCCTGACAGTGAGTTATCAGATTTCTTGCCACTCATGTGTGAATTTATCTATGCAGCAGAATGGATTGGTGACGAACGAGCCCCCCAAAGTTTTGGGATGTTGCTTGCCGTAATGGAAGATGGAACTTACAATTTATTGAAAGCACTAGAAAAGCATGATAGTCCTTACTTTTATCTGATACAAGCAATGCGAAAGACGTTTAAATCTTGTATTCGTGAGGAGGCGCATCGTCCATGAGTGGTCAGTTTCTATGGGTTATTTTCCCGTATTTATGTATTGCAACGTTTATTGTTGGTCATATATTTAGGTATCGAACAGACCAATTTGGCTGGACCGCACAGTCCAGTGAATTTATTGAAAAAAAGCAATTGATGATCGGTAGTTTGTTATTTCATATTGGAATTATCCCTGTCATCGCTGGACACGTTGTCGGACTAGGTGTTCCAAAAGAATGGACGAGTGCAGTTGGCATAAGTGATCATATGTATCATATGGGCGCGATGTACGGCGGCGGTTTCTTTGGGATTGTTACATTTTTAGGAATGCTCATCTTAACTTCTCGGAGATTTACATTAAAAAGTGTTCGTCGGTTATCGTCAGTATCAGATATGGTCGTCAATTCACTTTTATTATTAATCGTATTTTTAGGGATGTATAGTGTAATTGGTACAAGTATTACAGAACCTGATTTTGATTACCGAAGTACCATCTCTATCTGGTTTCGTTCTTTACTGATTTTCCGTCCAGAAGCAGGCCTCATGGATCACGTTCCAGTGGCATTTCAACTTCACGTCTTGTCAGGCTTTCTCATTACAGCAATGTGGCCATTCACAAGACTTGTCCATGTTTGGAGCGTCCCATTGAATTATGTAGGTAGAAGTTATATTCTATATAGAAGGGACAAAAGGAAATAACCATTGAAAAAAGGCGTAATAGCCTTTTTTCTTTCTAGGAGACAGCTTATGAATATACATCCGAGATTTAATTATGAACAACGTATCGGTCAACTAAAAGAAGAGTTTGACTTTGACTTAGTTGCTTTAGCCCTTGTTCAACCAGCTGAACAACGTTTTGGATTGAAATGGGAATATACAAGCGGTAACATAAGTAACAGGTACCATCGAATTGTATTACAAACAGGTAAAGGCGTTGCAGGAAATGTCTTTAAAACAGGAAAGCCTTTTCTCGCGGTAACTGTTGATGAAATTAGAATGAAAGCGGATTACTTTAATTATCCGATTGTTGTTGCAGAAAAATTAACAAGTTTTGGTGCGATTCCGTTATATAAATATAACCGTGTACATGGTGTCTTGCTTGTTGCATTTCGCGATGAACGTCAAGTAACGCCAGAACTATTTGAGGAATTTAGAAACTCGGTAGGGCCAAAATTTGGTCCTTACTATAATAAGGAGATGGTAAAACAGTGATGGAAATCGAAAATTTTCAGTTGACAAACTTGTTAATGAAAATGTACGAAAAATCAGCTGAAGCCATCTTCTTTTTTGATGATAAACAAAGGGTTCTTGCCATGAATCCATCTGCGGAAAACATATTAGATGTGGATGTGATCGATAAAATCATTGCGGGTAAAAGAGGGGCCATTTGTTTACCTTGTAAAGGTTATACGAGTGAACACGAAATACGTACGTGTTTAACGTGCTACCTCATGAATCCAGAAGAAGATTTCAGTTCATTCCAAGTCTATTTAGAAACGAAAGGCAAAGGGACAATTCCTTATGCAGCAAGTTTTGAGACGATTGATGAAGCGCAAGGGATTCGCGTGTTTATGCTCCGAGACTTAACCAAACAATATCAAACGGAGAAAATGCTCAACCAAAAAACGATGATGAAAAGTGTGATTAAAGCACAAGAGGATGAGCGAAAAAGAATTTCTCGAGAATTGCATGACAGTGTCGCGCAGGAAATGCTTAGTTCATTGATTGACTTACGTGTATTGAAGTATATGAACATTGGAGAAGAAGCACTGAAGAAAATTCAGCAAACTGAGGGTTCATTGCTGCGCTTATTAGACGATATTCAACATCTTTCTGTCGAGTTAAGACCTGCTACGTTGGACGATTTAGGGCTAGAGGCAGCTTTTAGAACGCACTTTAAGTGGATGGAGAAGAACTATGGGCTTATCGTTACGTTCTTATCTGAGTTGTCAGCGCAAAGGTATGCAGAAGAAATTGAAACAGTTGTGTACCGGGTTTGTCAAGAAGCTGTTTTAAATGCGTTAAAGTACGCCAATACAGATGTTGTCAATGTAAAACTTTATGAAGAAAAAGGCCTGTTAAAACTGAGTGTGATCGACGACGGCGATGGATTTTCATTAAACAATTACAATCCAAAAGGAACGGGACTAGGCATCTATGGGATGACAGAACGTGCTGAGCTCGTAGAAGGTCAATTATCGATTCAATCAGAACCTGGCAAAGGGACGATAATTGAGTTGGAAATTCCACTTACAATGAAATTGAAAATTAATAAGGAGGAGGAGATGTGAAAATAATCATAGCGGATGATCATGCTGTTGTTCGAAGTGGCTTTATGCATATTTTAAACTTCCAAGATGACATGGAGGTGGTTGCTACAGCGGCAGATGGTTTGGAAGCCTATTCAGCTGTCGCAAAGCACAAACCTGAAGTTTTATTAATGGATTTAAGTATGCCGCCAGGTGAAAGCGGCCTCATTGCAACGGGGAC
>JARIDM010000289.1 GCA_029263945.1 Sporosarcina sp. | reverse complement strand
AGTAAACTTTTGAAATCGAAATAGAATGTTTAATTCCATCATTTCAAATTATTAGTAAATTCAGTATATCCTTATCCCTAACAATTGTCAAAACCTTTTTATTAAATAAAAACTATATCCTGACTCTTAATTTATATGTCTACATAAGCGCACTTATTCTTCATAATACAAATATAGAAAGAAAAAACGCTCAGATAACTGAGCGCTTCACATACATATTATTATATTAAAATCCTTATATGTGCGTCAATTTCCTAATGACCTAATTATGGAAATCGACTAATCTTCTGTTACTTCCATTTAAATTGAATGATGTAAACCCGTTTCATTATTCCTTGAACGCATCGTCCACACAGAGAATAACACAACAAGTATGACAACCACTGCAAGGAAGCCAAGCCATACTGACCCAGTAATGCCTAATACTAAGTAACCAGAGACCGAGACAGCCGCACTGATGAGCGCATAAGGAAGTTGTGTCGTGACGTGGTCAAGGTGATTACAACCCGCTCCTGTGGAGGATAGAATTGTCGTATCAGAGATTGGCGAGCAATGATCGCCGAATACTGCCCCAGCTAAAACAGCGGCCAACGCTGGCAACAACATTTCAGGAGACGCATCTAACATGATTTTCCCCGCAATTGGCAGTAAAATCCCGAAAGACCCCCATGATGTTCCTGTTGAAAATGCCATTAAGCCTGCGAGAACAAATATAATTGCAGGTAGGAATGCAATCGGTAAATTCGCATCTGACACAACTTTAGATAAGTATAATCCCGTATCTAATTTGTCGATTAAATCTGTCAGTGCCCATGCAAAAATCAAAATTAAAACAGCTGGCATCATTGCTTTGACTCCACTAAAGAAAGCAGTACCCATTAGCGCTGTCGATGCTGTTTCATTATTTTTCATCTGTAACGTATATAAAACAATCGCTAAAATTGTTCCTATCAAGCCACCTACTACAAGCGCAAAAGGAACATTCGTATTTTCAAAGATTGTCCAAATCGTTGGGTTAAGTCCTTCGGCAACGCTTGCTTGGTAACCCGTTAAAATCATCATCGAAATCGTGACAACAACAAGTGCTATAATAGGACCTGCAAGATCAATAACTTTTCCGTGCGAATGCGTTGGAAACTCTTCTTTTAATTGACCTGGAATTTCTTTTTCTGGATCATATAATTGACCCGTTTCAGCAGCAAGTTTTTCATGCTTTTTCATTGTAAAAAAGTCAATATTTGTCCATGCAAAGAAAAAGACCATTGCAAGTGTTGAGACTGCATAAAAGTTCATCGGGATCATTAAAACAAAAGCTGATAAAGGCGAGTAACTGATTGCTGCTCCCCCGAATATAATTCCAAGTAAACCAATTAAGTAAGCACCCCAGCTGGATATCGGAGAGACCACACAAATCGGTGCAGAAGTTGAATCAATAAAGTAAGCCAATTTCGCGCGTGAAATCTTATGATGATCCGTAATCGGTCTTGAAATTTGCCCTACCGCAAGTGAATTAAAGTAATCATCCACGAATATAGCCATTCCTAAACCAACTGTTAATAACTTAGCGCCTCTTTTGGTTTTAATCCGGTGTACAGCCCAATCGGCAAAAGCACGACTTCCTCCAGACAAACTAACAAACGCAGTAATCACACCCAGAAATAAAATAAATAACATAATATTGATATTGTCTGAATTGAGTGCACTAGATTCCCAATCCCAAAATGATACTGTAATTGACTCCCACAACACAACCAACGATTCTCCTGGTGCAAATGATGCCACTAAAATTGCAGCGACGACGATACCTGAGCCAAGTGATAATAGTACCCTACGCGTAGCAAGCACCATAACAATCGCGATGATTGGCGGGATGATTGAAATCCACGTTCCTGTCATTATGTCATACCTCCATTTGATTAGATTAAAGATTTTCAAGGATTTAAAAAACCAACAGCCTCTTACACAGTTGTGTATAAGGTGTTGGCTTTGTCTACTATTCGTCAGTCGGATAAAATGTTAAGCTTATCAAACGTACGATTTGTAGCTCATCATATGCCTCGTCAGCATTATGACAGTGTTATCCCTATTCGGAATAACCCCAACTCGATAGATTTAACAGTTCTATCAAGCTTCGGCAAAACTTCCTTTTACACACGGTCATCGATGTCAATCTCACGTGTGCGACTCATAAGTTATGCAGCCTCTACCCAATCGATATTCTTTTTCTTCCTATTGACTAATGGTACCAAAAGCCAAGGCTTTTTTCAACTTAATTTTATTTTCCCGTACCAGGCATTGGCACTTCGATTGACGGCGGTCCCATCCCTCCCTCTCCTTTACTAAAGATATGGGGCACTGCACCTTGCACAAGACCTATCGCAACAGGAATTTTCTGTTCGACAACACTTGACTTCGTTGCAAGGGGAACGATAATTTGAACATTAACTTTTAATAGTATATTCACTTCGACATACGCATTATTAATGCCAAACTCTTCAATTGTCGTCACAACATTTGCTTGCGCTTCCCCAATAATATGAAAGCGGATCGGAATTTTCGGCCCTAAGTTCCCGAGGATTGGTATATTCGTCGCTTGACCAATTGGCACAAAAAATACGACACCGCCTTGTTCCTCCATCTGTAACGGGTCATATTCAATATTATCTTCTAAAGGCAATTTATCTATATTTCCAGCTTCAGCTTCTGCTAAGTTTTCCTCTACAAGCGTTCGTGTATCTGCGAGAACTCTATTAATGATTTCTGTATTAAATTTCGTCGTAACCATATTTGACGTTTCGGTAGGGACGTGTTCAATAATATCATTCACATCGAGTACATTTGCAATTCGCTCACTAATCGCTTGACTGATTACATGGGAAGCGATTTTTTCAGTTTGAACTTCAGCATACTGAACATAAGTAGGCATAAGTCTCATATTGACTACATAAAAAACCAAGACGACCGCCCCTAATATTGCTGGAATTAAAAACGGCAATATCTTT
>JARIDM010000240.1 GCA_029263945.1 Sporosarcina sp. | reverse complement strand
CAGCTGTTGCTGGGGTTGAACTTGTATACTTTGTAGCATTTGCAATGTCGATTGTTGCTGTCATTTTAGCATTTAATGTTTATCGAGCTGTTCCAAGCAAAGAAGAGGACGATCGTCAAAAATAGGTAGGCAATGCACGTTTCCTGAACTTTTAAATAGTTTAAATTCAAAATATTAATTTGTCTTGCTCTCTTTTCTTTGGTAAGATTAAAACTACTTAAGAAAGCTGTTGAAACGTGTCGTATACAGTGCAAAAAATTAAATTTAAATAATAGAGAATATAGGTATATCGTAAAGAAAGATATTTTTTTGTGAAGCAGGCAACTATTTTAACTTAAATTTTCACACGAAGCTAAATTAGATTCCGCTTCGAAAGGAGTTTTGGTATGGCAAAAGATCGGGATTTAACAGCTGAAGATATATTTACGCTTATTTCTGCTTATATGAATGAAGAGCATGTTGCTTTTGTAAAAAAAGCATATGAAGCGGCGAAAAAGTCGCACGAAGGCCAATTTAGAAGTTCAGGTGAAGCGTATATTCTTCATCCTGTTCAAGTAGCAGGAATACTTGCTGAACTTGAAATGGACCCAGCTACTGTAGCAGCGGGGTTTCTTCACGATGTCGTAGAAGATACAGAAGTAAGCCGTGAAGACATTATTCGAGACTTTGGCGAAGAGGTTGCACTTCTTGTAGATGGCGTAACGAAGCTTGAAAAACTAAAATTTAAATCAAAAGAAGAGAAACAAGCAGAAAATCATCGCAAAATGTTTATCGCGATGGCGCAAGACATTCGTGTAATTTTAATTAAACTTGCAGATCGCTTACACAATATGCGTACACTCAAGCACGTATCTCCTGAAAAACAACAAAGAGTTGCAGCTGAGACACTAGAGATATTTGCACCACTTGCTCATCGCCTCGGAATTTCCGCAATAAAATGGGAGTTAGAAGACATTGCACTTCGTTATCTAAAACCACAACAGTATTACCGCATTGTTAATATGATGAAACAAAAAAGAGTAGAGCGCGAAGATTACTTAGACGATCTTATGACTCAAATTAAAAGCGAAATTAACAAAATGAATATAACTGCAGACCTATCAGGACGGCCTAAGCACTTATATTCAATTTATCAAAAAATGGTCATCCAAGAAAAAGAATTCAATGAAATCTACGACCTTCTTGCGATTCGTGTTGTTGTCTCTAGCATAAAGGACTGTTATGCAGTACTCGGGATTATTCATACGCTATGGAAACCAATGCCAGGAAGATTCAAAGACTATATTGCAATGCCAAAACAAAACTTATATCAGTCCCTTCATACGACGGTCGTTGGACCTGGAGGAGACCCATTAGAAGTTCAAATTAGAACAGCTGAAATGCATAAAATTGCAGAATTTGGTGTCGCCGCTCACTGGGCATACAAAGAAGGTAAGTCATTAGGCGGAGATCCAGGGGACATAGATTCAAAATTAACATGGTTTAGGGAAATTCTTGAATTCCAGAATGATGCTTCTGATGCAGAAGAGTTTATGGAGTCATTAAAATTCGATTTGTTCTCAGATATGATTTATGTATTTACACCGGATAGTGATGTATTGGAACTACCGGCAGGATCTGTTCCAATCGACTTTGCCTACAGAGTACACTCAGAGGTTGGGAATCGAACAATCGGTGCCAAAGTAAACGGTAAAATGGTGACGCTTGATACAGAACTACATACAGGGGACATTATCGAAATTCTCACGTCGAAACAATCTTTTGGACCTAGTCGGGATTGGGTGAAAATCGCTCATTCTTCTCAAGCAAAAAATAAAATTCGGCAATTTTTCAAGAAACAATTGCGTGAGGAAAATATCGTTAAAGGTCGGGATATGATCGATAAAGAAATTAGGTCACAAGGCTTTGTCGTAAAAGAGATCTTTACTGAAGAAAATGTCAATCGCGTGTGCGAAAAGTTCAGCTTTACATCTGAAGAAGATATGTGCGCCGCTGTTGGTTTTAATGGCATTACTGCTGAACAAGTTGTGAATCGCTTGTCTGAAAAATTACGTAAAGTGCAGGTAGAACAGGATACAATCGATAAGATTGTGTTAGATATGGCCGCAAATCGTCCAAAACAGGTCACCGAATCGGGAGTGCTTGTAAAAGGAATCGATAATATGCTTATTCGTTTATCAAAATGCTGCAGTCCTGTTCCAGGAGATGATATTGTAGGATTTATTACTAAAGGGCGAGGTGTTTCTGTCCATCGAACGGATTGTCCTAATGTGCGGGCCGAAGATAGTGAGTCAGATCGTATTATTGAAGTTGAATGGGCCGTTGATCAAACAGAAGAACGAAAAGAATTTCAAGTTGATATTGAGGTTTCGGCATTTGATCGACAAGGTTTGTTAAACGAAGTGATGATGGTTGTTGCTGAAACAAAAACAACGATGGTTGCAGTTAGCGGAAAAGCAGACAGAGATAGTATTGCAAGAATTAATATGACAATAAAAATTACAGATATTAATCATTTGTATCGAATTGTAGACCGTATTAAACAAGTTCCAGATATCTATTCTGTAGAACGCATCATCAATTAATGGCGTCAATTTCATAATGACCTTAATTTGCTACAACGACGCCACATATAGTTTGAGAACGTTCTAACTCAACGATATGTTGTGGCGGAGAAGCGATAAAATCCTATTATGAAATTGATTGAAGGGTCAGGGTGAGTATAAATGAAAATCGTGCTACAACGTTCAGGAAAAGCTTCTGTCGAAGTGGATGGAAATGTGACAGGGGCTATTGAAAAAGGGTATGTATTACTCGTTGGTCTTACACATACCGATACAGAAGAAGACATCACTTATATGGCACGTAAAGTTTCTAATTTAAGGTTATGGGAAGATACAGAAGGAAAACTTAATCACTCAATTATTGAGAACGGGGGAGCCATCCTTTCTGTATCTCAATTCACATTGTATGCGGATACTAAAAAAGGGCGCCGTCCTAGCTTTATTGAAGCTGCAAGACCTGATCAAGCCAAAGAATTATGGCTTTCTTTCAACAATAAACTGCGAGCGGAAGGTTTACTTATTGAAACAGGCGTTTTTGGTGCAATGATGGACGTAAAACTTATAAATGATGGCCCTGTTACAATTATACTAGAATCATAAAAAGAGGAACTTCCACTATGATGGAAGTTCCTCTTTTTATTCTGAAATCGTTGAATTGAAATAACTAAGCAAGCCATTATATATACCATGTGTTGCTTGTTCACGAAAATTGCTGCTATTTAGGGCAAGTTCCTCAGATGGATTTGATAAAAACCCAAGTTCTATTAAAATAGCATTTTGTCTATTCTCTCGTAAAACGAAATAGTTACCAGGTTGTGCACCGCGGTTGCGGATCGACAACGTTTCATTTAGTCCGTTGTTTACGCTATTTGCTAAATCTGCTTGCCAATTATACATGTAGTAGGTTGTAAAACCCGTAACAGAGCTATCCGTTGTGGCATCATAATGTATGCTTAAAAAAGCATCTGCATCGTATTGATGACTACTCGCAACTCTTTTACGAAGGGACACGTAATCGTCTGACTCACGCGTAAGATGAACACTGGCACCCGCTGCTTTTAATTTAGTTGCTAACAACTCAGATGTTTTAAGCGTTAATTCTTTTTCAAGTGTTTCTCGGGCTCCCGTTGTCCCTTTGTCATTGCCACCATGGCCCGGATCAATCACAATTGTAAGGCCTTGAAGTGTCCCTTTCACACGAGGTTGTTTTTTTGCTGTCGTTTTTTCTTCGTTAGTAGCATTGTCGAGAGATACGACCCACTTCGCAATAAATGCTGAATCCCCACTGGACAATGAAATTTCAAACCAATCATTCGCTTCACTCTTCACTGTAAATTGCTCGCCTGCATTTGCACGGACGACAATATTCGAAGAAGTTGAAGCGGACTCTCTAATGTTCGTCCCATCAGTAAGTACAGTAACTGTGTTGGGATTAATAGAATTATTGGTTTCTGATGTTACTGGTTGGGCGGAAAGGGTGCCGTAAAAAGAATATACCCAACCCTCATTATTTTTACTAAGGCTAATTTTAACCCAATTTCCGACAACTTCTTTTACAGGATACGATTCGTCTTTATAGATTGTCCCAATTTTCTTAGAGGATAAATCAGCTTTTTTACGAATGTTTAAAGCATCTACTGAAACGGAGAACGACTTTTCTGTTTCTTCTGTAACACTCTTTTGCTCCGAATCGATCACAGAGACATAATCTGTATGAACCCAACCATTCATTCCGTTAAAGTTTACAAATGCCCAAGATCCATCTTGTTTAATCAGTTTTGCTTCGTCTCCAGCATCCATTCTTCCAAGAACAGTCGCACCTACAGATGGGGTTGCGCGGACATTTAAATGATCAACTTGTGAAACGACTTGTCTATTAGTTGACGCTTCTGTCGTCGATGCAGTCAGCCAGGAAGCGATATAACCCGTTTGATCTTTATATTCAACTTGTAACCAATCACCAGAGGTTGATAGAATTTTAGTCTGATCCCCTTTTTTCAATGATGTAATCACTTCAAATGATAGCCCTGGACCTGAGCGCATATTTAGTGTTTTAGTTTCAACGGTAATTACTTCGGACTGCGCATATGTAGTAGATTGGGAAGATGCAAATGTAAAAGTTAAGACCATTATAAGAACACATTGTAACGTTTTTTTCATTAAATCCACTCCTCTTGTTCCTAATTATAGGATATCTCGCGACAAAAAACTACATAAACTGCAAAAGGTTGACATCTTGGTAATTACTCATTATGATTATGAGTAATTGTTTATAAGAAATTGCTTACGAAGTGGAAAGTAATTATAAATTTGTTTGACTAGAGAGGGTTGGGCTTGGCTGAAATTCAACCTACAAACAGTTATGATGAACAACACCACTGAAGCTCTTGGCTGAACACTGCAATGGTAGTCAGTAGGTTAAGACGGAATCGGCCGTTATCCGAGATTCAAGTGGGCGTATTTTTAATACGTCAATTAGGGTGGAACCGCGGAAGCTTAAAAAGGCTCTCGTCCCTTGCATATGCAAGGGATGAGGGCCTTTTTTTTTTGACCAACCAAAACTGTGGTAAAACCACTGCTGTACAGGCAAATGCCGTTGTTGACTGAGCCAATTTATTGAAAGGGGAATGAATATGAATTTTAAAGTACCTAGAGGAACACAAGATATTTTACCCTCTGAATCGTGGAAATGGCAACGTGCCGAAGCGATTATAAAAAATGTTTGCGATGTTTATCGTTATAAAGAAATACGAACACCTATATTTGAACAAACAGATCTTTTTCAACGTCTAGTCGGAGAAACAACGGATGTCGTTCAAAAAGAAATGTATACATTTACAGATCGTGGCGATCGCTCGATGACACTTCGACCTGAAGGTACTGCGCCGGTTGTCCGGTCTTATGTTGAACATAAAATGTTTGGTTATCCTGACCAACCTGTGAAACTTTTTTACACAGGACCTATGTTCCGTTATGAACGTCAGCAAGCAGGAAGGTATCGCCAATTTGTACAATTTGGCATTGAAGCCATTGGAAGTAATGATCCTGCAATCGACGCTGAAGTAATTGCATTGGCCATGGACGTATATAAAAAAGCAGGACTTACAAAATTGAAGCTTGTGATTAACTCCCTAGGAGATACTGAATGCAGACGGACGCATAAAGAAGCACTAATTGAACATTTTAAACCTCATATTGATGAGTTTTGTTCAGATTGTAAAGATCGACTTGAAAAAAACCCACTTAGAATTTTAGATTGCAAAGTAGATGGGGATCATCCTTTAATTAAGTCAGCACCTTCACTTGCAGACTATTTGAATGAGGAATCTGCAGCTTACTTTAAAGAAGTGACCAGTTATTTAGAAGATATGGACATCCCTTATGAAATTGACGCAAACCTTGTTCGTGGCTTAGATTATTATAATCATACTGCATTTGAAATCATGAGCACTTCAGAAGGTTTTGGCGCAATTACCACACTTTGCGGGGGAGGTAGATATAATGGCCTCGCAGAAGACATTGGTGGGCCATCTGCACCTGGGATTGGCTTTGCAATGAGTATAGAACGTTTGCTTCTTGCAATGGAAGCTGAGGAGGTTTCATTCGAAGCTGAACCTGATATTGACGTTTATGTTGTAACATTAGGGGACGAAGCGAAACGTTTAGGGGTTAAAATTCTTGGTCAATTAAGGGCATCAGGCATACGAGCGGATATTGACTATACTGGCCGCAAAATGAAAGCGCAGATGAAATCAGCTGATCGGTTAAAAGCCAAAAATGTATTGGTTATAGGTGAAGAAGAAGTTGCTAAACAAGTCGTGGTTTTACGCAATATGGCTGACAGACAGCAAGAAGAAATTTCAACAACAGAACTTATACAAGTCGTAGCAGATCGCTTGACGAAAGAGGGTAGATGAATATGATGGAACGTACACATTATTGTGGAGAAATAACGGAGCAAGATATAGACACTGTCGTAACATTAAATGGTTGGGTTCAATCGAGAAGGGATCTTGGAGGATTAATTTTTATTGATGTTCGAGATCGCTCAGGCATTATTCAAACTGTATTTAATCCCGACCTATCTAAAGAAGCCCTTGAGATTGCAGAAACACTTCGAAGTGAATTTGTCATCGGGGTAACGGGAAAGGTCATTAAACGACAAGAAAATCAAATGAATCCAAATTTAGGTACAGGTACAATCGAAATTCAAGTAGATGAAGTATCTATCATCAATAAATCCAAAACACCTGCGTTTATGATTGAAGATGAAACTGATGTTAATGAAGAATTACGTTTAAAGTATCGTTATTTAGATTTGCGTCGTCCAAAGTTGGCGCGTATTTTCAAGATGCGTTCGGATATTACACGTACGGTACGAAACTTTTTAGATGATGAAGGATTCCTAGAAGTCGAAACACCAATTTTGACAAAATCTACACCTGAAGGCGCACGTGATTATCTTGTGCCAAGCCGTGTTCATGCAGGTGAGTTCTATGCCTTACCTCAGTATCCACAGTTATTCAAACAAATGCTAATGGTTTCTGGATTTGATCGATACTATCAAATTGCGCGGTGTTTCCGCGATGAGGATTTACGTGCTGATCGACAACCTGAATTTACACAAATTGATATGGAAATGAGTTTTATGTCAATTGAACAAATCATAGAATTAAACGAGCGTCTTATGAAAAAAGTTATGAAAGACGTTAAAGGCATTGAAATCGAAACACCATTTAGAAGAATTCCTTATGACGAAGCGATGGCCCGTTTTGGATCTGATAAACCTGATACACGCTTTGAAATGGAACTGATTGATGTTTCTGAAACTGTAAAAGAAGCCCCGTTTAAAGTCTTTACTGGAGCGATTGCGTCTGGTGGTCAAGTGAAGTTAATTAACCTTAAAAATGGCGCAGATGACTATACACGAAAAGAAATCGATGGATTGGGTGAGTTTGTTGCTCCGTATGGTGCAAAAGGTCTTGCTTGGTTAAAAGTAACCGAAGAAGGGTTAACTGGACCTATCGCTCGTTTCTTTGAAGGTGATCTCGCGAATGATTTACAATCGGCAGCGCAAGCAGAACCAGGCGATTTACTGTTATTCGTAGCGGATAAGAAATCGGTTGTCGCAGATGCACTTGGTGCATTACGTGTAAAACTTGCGAAAGAACACGGTTTAATCGATGAAACGAAATTTAACTTTCTGTGGGTAACAGAGTGGCCATTATTTGAGTACAACGAAGATGAAGGTCGTTATTACGCGGCGCACCACCCGTTTACACGACCGACGAATGAGGAACTTCTAGAAAGTAACCCTGATGAAGTGAAAGCTGAAGCATATGATCTTGTATTAAATGGATACGAGTTAGGCGGCGGATCATTACGTATATATGAGCGTGAACTTCAAGAAAAAATGTTCAAAGCACTTGGCTTTACC
>JARIDM010000201.1 GCA_029263945.1 Sporosarcina sp. | reverse complement strand
CTATTTAGAATTTAATTCATCCCTTTTATATTAGTTGGAATTATGAGTTTCCTTCCTAACGTTAACGACAATCGTAAAAAAAGGTCGTTTAGGGAAACGATTAAAATCGTCTTCCTAAACAACCTTTTTTGGTATCGCCATTAAATTAACTGTTAATAGACCCCATAGAACTCCCATCTTTTACATTTTCAAAATTTTGCTCGCCCACACGTTTTTTAATTTCTTCCTCGCTTAGTTCAACATGTGTGACACTTTCCTCAGGGTGCTTATTCATTTCTAGCCATTCAGCATGTTCAAATTCAAGGTTCTTTGCATCGATTTCTCGCCCATACTTTTCAGCTTCCGCTTTTGTCATACGCATATCTTCTGGTTTTTCAAACATGAAATAATCTCCTTTCTAATTCGTTCTTTGCTTATTCATTCCCCTATTCATTTCGCTTGAAACGGAAATTTTCAATTATGACGATCCCACCTCTATTTTGCAGGTATGCTATACTCTCAGAAAGGTCATCCTGACTTAGATTTTATCGCTGTACTACTTATAGCGACAAACGAATATAAATGATAAAAGGGAGGCGGCTTCATGCCTGCAATTCTCATTGATGCAGATGCGTGTCCTGTTGTAAATGAAACGATCCAAATTGCAAAACAACATGGCTTTCCGTGTATTTTAATCTGCGATACTGCCCATGAAATGCACCGCGAAGGCGCAGAAACAATCATCGTCTCAAAAGGTGCAGATGCAGTGGATTTCGTATTGGTCAACCGTGTACAAAAAAATGATATTGTTGTCACACAAGACTACGGCCTTGCTGCAATGGTGCTTGCAAAACAAGGACACCCCATCGACCAAAATGGACGCTTATATACGAACGAAAATATTGACCAACTTCTTTACGCCCGTCACAACGCTCAAAAAATCAGAATGAGTGGCGGACGTTTACGAGGTCCTAAGAAAAGGGCGAAAGAAAATAATATTCGCTTTGAAAAAAGCTTACAGGAATTAATTAAAAAACTATCAAAGCCTGTTGAATGAGGCTGGGACAAAAGAAGTTAATCTAGAGGAAATAGCGAAGTAATCAATGTGAAACCGCGTGAAGCCAAGGTTCTTGTACTTGGCTTCACGCGGTTTTTACATCTAGCGCTTTTTGAAAAGAATTAACAGTTCAAGCGAAAACACAACCAGCTACGTGAAAACTTGAATTTTTACTGACCCATGGGTTACATCGAGGCGATGTGTGGTCTTTTTTTTGTTCAAGATAGGTTAAAGGTCCCTCTTCGCCGATAAGTATTCTTAAAGTGCTGATAACACAAATAAAATCGTGTGAAACCAATGAGCTTGTTACTTGTCTTTACACGTTTTGGGTTTTGTCCCAACCACTCTTGCCATACACATGGTGCTCATTTTTCGTTCCACATTCCCAAAGAGTTCCCAATGAAAAAGTCTGAACGTTTTGAATGAATGGGTATAAGGGTCCTTTCCATTTTGAGCATCTTTACTATAATATCAATTCATGTCTTGTACTTTATTGGTGTCAATTTCATAATGACCTCATGCTTATTATGAAATTGATAGATTTATAAAGTAAAATAATAGCCGAATTATCCTTGATGGATAATCGAGAGGAGATTAGTTGCGTGTTCAGTAGTGGAGAACAACTTGTATTAATGCTTATTATTTCGATCTATTTTATCTTTTTATTTGTACTGTCTTTCTATCTGAAACGGAAAACCAAAACATATGAAGATTATAATGTGGCAGGTCGATCAGTATCTGTTTTTCCTTTAATTTTGACATTTGTGGGTACTGGTGTCGGCGGGGCAACCTTATTAGGCTATATGTCGAACGGCTATAGCTTAGGAATGGGCCAGCAATGGATACATATTACGATGTTTTTCGCGATCATTTTATTGGCGTCTTTTCTACTTAAACGTATTCGACTGTTAGGCGAACAGTATCATATGGTAACCATCGGAGATTATACGGCTTTACGCTACGGAGAAAAAGCGCGGATTCCTACAGTAATTAGTTCGCTATTTTCCTACTGTGCCATGACAGGCATGCAGTTCGTTGCGATTGCTTCAATTTTATATTTAACAATTGAGTTGCCGATGACTTGGGGAATTGTCGTCGGTTGGGCACTGTTAACGGCCAAAACGTATGTAGGGGGACTCAAAGCGGTCATTTGGCAAGATGTGATTCACGGCACCCTCTTGACATTGGGTGTCATTCTTTTATTCTTCACCGTCTTACAAGCTTCTAGTGGTTGGCAAACGGTCACAATGAATGCCAGTGCGATGAAACAAGAAGGCATGCTCGATTTCCTTAATATTACGACGCGTGAAATTATGATTTACTTACTCACATTGGCTGCTTATCAATTTATTCGACAAGATGTATGGCAACGAATCTGGGCCGCTGACAGTCTTAAAACTGCACGAAACGGCTATTGGATTTCAATGATTATCGCGGTTTCATTAGGCGCAGTCATCGTAGCTATTGGGATCTACAGTCGTTTTGGTTTGGTCATAGAAACGACTACGCCTGAACTTATTTTCTATCAGGTCATTGAACAGGTCTTCCCGTTTTCAATCGTCATTGTGATGATTATTGTTTTATTGGCCGCTGTTATATCAAGTGCAGATTCCTTTTTCATCGCAGGATCTTCATCGATTGTGAATGACCTCATTAAACCGAACGTGAAAAATCCAACCCAATCGAAGATGCTTTTTTACAGTAGACTGTCTGTTTTAATTGTATCAGTCATTGCGCTTGTTTTAGCGTTAGCCATCCCAGGATTGGTGAATCTAATGGTGAC
>JARIDM010000182.1 GCA_029263945.1 Sporosarcina sp. | reverse complement strand
ACTGAAAACCCTACTAACATCTTTGATCTAATACTTTTGAACTTATACATATCAAAAAAACTCCATTCATTAAATGTATTTTATTAACAACCAACTGGTAAAAAGTTTACAAAAAATAAGTATATTGTCATAGAAAGTCTATATTTTTTGTATACTCATTACTATAACTAAAGTCATGCCTATTTTCATTAAAATATTGGAGTTAACAATTGTTGGAGAATTCTTAAAAAAATAATTAATATCTTTTGTAAGCATTTTGGAGGTTAAATCCCTTTATATAACGGTCTAACTAATTCATATACTAAATGTGAAAAGTAAGTGTCTAAAACTTAAAAATAGAGGGTATTGATAAAATATGTAGGAGGAATATTTTGCAACAGTTCAATATGTATTATATTTATTACCTTTAATTTTATTGACGCGAAATTTTATTAGTAAAAAAGACTGCTAAGCTAAATGAAAATTAATTGTCATTTGATATCTGGATAATTGCACAACTAAAATTAGGTCAAATAGACTTATTACTGTAATAATATTATGAAAAATGAATGGCAATTGTGAGGATTTTACTAGTATAATGGAAGAGAGGTAAAAAAAGGGGTTTTGCTAAGTGGAAAAACTAGAAAATTTGAATAGTAAGTTAGGGAATTTGAATCCAATGAATTTATTAATGGCCTTAAAATCTCATTTGGCGATTGTAGGCTTTACTTTAAATCGAGAAGTCGCATGGACGAACGAAAACTTTGCGAAAACGTTGGGGTATTCCGTGCGAGAAATGATGCATATGAAACACGAAAAATTTTGTACACAAGAATTTCGATCAAGTGCAGCTTATGAAGAATTATGGGCTGATTTACTTGCAGGGAAAAGATCGGAAGGTAAAATTCAAAGAATAGGTAAGCAAGGCAACGTCGTATGGCTAGAAGCAACTTACTTACCAGTGGCTGATGATGATGGGAATATTCAAGCAATCATCAAAATCGCGACAGATATAACAGAAGAAGAGCTTCAGACGATGGAAGTGGTGTCGAATTTAAAAAAGATGCCGATCGAACTCGTCGACCTAGTAGTGGCGAATGCTAAGGAAAAAACACAAGCCTTAGCATCGTTAAAAGAGCAAACGAGTTTAATCAGTGATGTGTCTAAAGTCATCCAGAATATTTCTTCGCAAACCAATATGTTGGCCTTAAACGCAGCCATTGAAGCGGCGCGTGTTGGAGAACACGGCAGAGGATTTAAAGTGGTCGCAGATGAAGTTCGTAAACTATCGAATAACGTGGACAATGCCATTAGAAATGTCGATACGAATGTCGCCCATATTACAAAAGAAGTTGAAAAGGTGAGCGATATCACGATGAAATTACAAGAGCAAGTAATCGAGACACAAACGAAATTTAATGAACGCATCGAGGCTTTTGAGAAAATGTTGAAATAAAGTAAATAAACCGGGTTCTTGTTGAATAGATATTCGACAAGGGCTCGGTTTTTGATTTGAAAAAAATTATTCAAATCTGTATGTTAATCATTTCCTAGCAGAATGAGATCATAATAATAAACTTAAACGGTTTTACCAAACGTATCTAGTTTGTAAAAAACGTGTATAGGGAATGTAAAAGTAAACGTTTGGAAGGGGGCGCAAACAGTGAACAAGAAAAAGAGAAAGCTGTTTTCGAAAAAAAACCGACTCATCATGTGGACTGCTTTAGGTATATATTTCATTATTTATATTGGCGTCATTTTATACCATACATACAAGCAGTTGCCGAAAGGAATTAGTTACGAAGGAGAACTTCATAAGACAGATGAAGTCGATGTATTTACGGATTTGACCTATGCACAGAACCAGGATGGGGACGGCATGGTGCATGAAAATTATATATTTGACGAAGTTTACGCCATGATTGAATCAGCAGAAGAATTTATCGTGTTAGATTTGTTTTTGATGGATCATTATAATGATCAGGAGATAGACTTCCCTAAAATTGCAGAAACATTAACAACGAAGCTTTTAGAGAAAAAGGAATCTAATCCCGAGATTGAAATTGTGATTATTAACGATCCGCTCAATACAGGCTATGACTCCTATTATTCGAAGTGGTTGAAGAAGTTAGAAGACGTTGGCGTAGAAGTTGTTTACACAGACTTAGATACGCTACGAGATTCAATGCCGATCTATTCCGGTTTGTACCGGACGTTATTTCGTTGGGGGGATATTGGCGGAAAAAGCTGGATCCCAAATGCGATGTCCAAAGAAGCGCCTAAGCTTAGGTTAGCGTCTTATGTGAGGTTATTAAATGTGAAAGCCAACCACCGTAAAGTAGTTGTAACAGAGCAATCAGGGTTGGTTAGTTCTTCTAATCCACATGATGCAAGTGGCTTCCATGGAAATGTTGCGTTCAAAGTCTCTGGAGCGATTATTAACGACATCCTTGAAGCAGAAGAAGCCGTCCTCAATTACTCAACGGGTCAAACGGGGCAAACCTTGCCACGCATTGAAGTTGAAGATGCAAAAGAAGGTCAATACAAGATTCAATATGTCACTGAGCAAAAGATTAAAGATGTACTCATAAAAAATTTAGCATCTACAGAAAAAGGGGACCGTGTACGAATCGGGATGTACTTCATCGCAGAACCGCACGTTGTCAAAGCAGTGACGGAAGCGGCGAAGCGTGGGGTTGAGGTACAACTCATTTTAGATCCAAATGAAAATTCTTTTGGAAATGATAAATCAGGACTTCCGAATCGACCTGTTGTGCAGAAGTTAATCGAAGACAGTGGCGAAGCAATTGAGGTTCGTTGGTATAATACGGTCGTTGGCCAGTATCATACGAAGTTAGTGATGATTGAAAATGGAGATACAGTGAATATACTAAATGGCTCTGCAAATCTAACAGAACGAACACTGGATAATTACAATCTTGAAAGTGATCTACATGTCATTGCACCTAAAGATAGCGAGCTTGCAAAAGAATTAAATGCATACTTTGAACGTTTATGGAAAAATGAAGATGCACTATATACGCTTGATGTAGAAAAATACCAAAGTGCGATGACGCGTCCTCAACGTGTTATTTATGCGCTCCAAGAGTGGTTGAAATTGACCTCTTATTAATGAAAGAGATTATACGAGAACTTGATCATGAAGCTTTTATTGCAGTGTATGATGTTGCTGAAGTAAAAGCTATAAAGCTTGACCATATATAATAAAAAAGCATAGATGCAAGGATTCCCTGCATCTATGCGTATACAAAAATAAGCTAGGCACTTCCTATATTTTATAAGGAAGGGCTTTTTTTAGTTTTATTTAAGATGGCTATAGCTGCCATTATAACGACACTTGTAACTAATGCAATTCCAATTAAAAAGTACTGAAAACGGATGGTTGGATGTCCAAGTGCACGTGCAATTGAATCGAGCACAAGCGGTGAGCTAAACTGTCCGATGTAAATACAACTAGAGACAACTGCAATTACGCGGTCACTTTGCAGTGGATTCACTAAACCAAGTGCTTTGAGGTTAATGAGTGGGAATAAGATCCCTTGACCTAGACCGACAAAACAAACAGCTAGTAAAATGAGTGGGATTGAAGACGTGAGCGAAAGTGTCGCAAACGCAATACCCATAAAGAGTACACTGAGTGGAATTAAAAACTTCTTCAAGGTTTCTTGTAGTTGGGCAAGTGTTAAACTCGTAATCATCCCACCAATTGTTGTAAAGGACATAACGATCCCAGCGATGCCTGAACCACCGATCTTTCCTTGTTCTAGATAGATTGCCATATTCGTCGCAATCCCGTAATAAACAAGCATGATGCTTCCAGATGCAAGCGCATAGCCGTAAACAGATAACGGAAGCTTTACTTTTCGACCGCTGTCTCCGTGAGGTTTAACAGGGGTATTTGTTGGTAAGAAGAAATAGACAAGAATGAAAATAACAGCACCCATCCAATACACATTGAACGGCACGTTCCAACCATAGGTGGCAAGAAATCCTGCGAGTGTCATCGTAACAATCCCACCAAGGTTACTAAAAGCAGAACTGTAACCCATCATTTTCACTTGCTCTCTCCCAACAAAGTGGTCACTGATTAAAGAAATCGAAAGCGGCATGACTAGGCCGACACCTGCACCAAGAGCAAATCTAAAGGCGAGTAAGGTTTCGATAGAATTGGTAAACTGCGCACCGACACCACTGATAATGTAAATTACAAGACCCATTAGGACAATGGCGCGTTTTGACATTTTCGTTGTGAGATAGCTGGACACAAAAGAAAATGGAATAATAATTAACGAAGGTGCTGTTAAAATAAGTTTTATTAAAACAGGATCCGCATTTGGGAAGTTCGCTGCGATTAACCCTATCGCAGGTGAAATTGCGGCCCCGGCCATAACCGTTGCCATAGCAATTGAAATAATTGTTGGTGCTAACATTCTTTTATTCATTCATAAGCCCCTTATCTGTGTTCACTTTTAGTTGTCTTAAAACTTTATCCGTTGATAACGCTAATGGACGATCAGTTCTCGCATTCCATATGAGGAGGCCGTGGGCAAGCGACAAATGATAAGTTGCGAGTTCTTCAGGATCCCCGTCGATGAAGTATCCTTCTTGTTGTCCTTCATGAATAATATGTGCAATGCCACTAACGGCTTCTTTATAGCGTGTTACAATTTCACTTTTAGTTGGCTCATTTATATGGTCTGAATATAAGGCCTGGAGGACAAGGATATGTCGATAAACGCCTTCGCGAATTGAACCTGCATGCGTTACATCTGTGAGCCATTCCATTTTGCCGAGTGCTGTTGAATTTCGCTCGGTCGCGGCCGCTACGAGTTTGATAAAATCTTGCAAAATATCTCGGATTACTTTTACATACAAATCTTCTTTTGACTCGAAGTAATGATAGAAGAGACCGTGACTTAATTTTGCATTGGAAGTAATGTCACTGACTTTGGTTGCTGCATAGCCTTTTTGACTAAATAATTTTAGAGCGGAACGTCTTAGTTCCTGTTGACGTTGATCACGGATATCTTTAAATTGTTCTTCATTTTTAGGTGTCATGAACCTATTTCACGTTCCTTTCTTTTTGAATGACTCATAAGTCAACGGGGTACAGTATAGAATTTCGGCTGTCTTATGTCAAGCGAAATTACCATTTTGTGTATTATAACAAAAAAGCCTTTCCTCAATACGGAGGAAGGCTGTAAAATAATTATGATATTAAAGTTATGCTTCTTTCGTATTCACTTTGCTTTTTGTAACGAGTTTATAGATGAGCATGCCAATAAATGAAGCGATTAAACTAACGGATAGAATGCTATATTGGAACCGAATCGACGGATTACCAAATACTTTACTGAGTGAATCAAGTACCACAGGTGATAAGAATTGACCGACATAAATCATACTGGCAACAATCGAGATCACTTTGTCACTGATGGACGTTGGAATATTGCTGAGTACCATGACGTTAATTAAAGGGAAAATAATTCCTTGTCCGAAACCGATGAGACAAACAGCAAGTAGAATAACAGGAACGGAATGCGTAATGGATAAAATCGCAAACGCAATGCCCATGCCAAGTAAAGCGATTGTAATTAAATAGTTTTTAAATAAGTCTTGTAATTTTACAAGGATTAAACTTGTAATCATGCCGCCAACTGTCGTGAATGACATGACAACACCAGCTGTCTTAGAGTTTCCTAAGTTACTTTGTTCCAAGTACAGTGCCATATTCGTAGCGATTGCATAATAGGCAAGCATGACGCCACATGCAGCAAGTGCTATCCCATATACAGATAAAGGTATTTTAGCCTTTACTTCTCCAACACGTGGTTTCAAAGGGACGTTTTTGGGTAGGTACAAGAAGATGAGCACAAAAATAACAAGCCCTAACCAATACACGTTAAAAGGAACCCGCCAGTTAAATGAAGCCAAGTAGCCCGCCAATAGCATTGTGACAATGCCGCCAACGTTACTAAAAGCGGTATTGTAGCCCATCATTTTAGTGCGCTCTGTTCCTTGGAAATGGTCACTGATTAACGTAAATGAAAGTGGCATCACAAGTCCTACGCCAGCTCCCAAGAATAAGCGAAACGCAAGTAAGACTTCAATGGTATTCGCAAACTGTGCACCAACACCGCCTACAACATAAATCGCCAGCCCGATGAGTACAATTGAGCGTTTTGCGATTTTTTTCGTTAAATAACTAGAAATAAACGAAAAGGGAATAATCATTAACGACGGTACCGTTAAGACTAATTTAATTAGCGTAGGATTGGCATCCTTAAAATGTGCGGCAATTAACCCAAGCGCGGGTGAAATTGCAGCGCCTGCCATTACCGTTGCCATTGCAATCGAAATGATCGCTGGTTTTAACATCCGATTCATTCATCAAACCTCCTGGTGTAATACTTAGCCTGCTAACTATAAACTAGTTAGTCTGCTAATTAAATCCTATATCGCTTGAAATGTCAACCTATCAACGTAAATTTGAATTACTTTCACTTTCTAAAATTATTGTTATAGTTAGCTTACTGAGTACACGCGGAGGGATGATTATGATTCAAAGTGAGATTCGTTTACTTCTACAAAAAATTGCGATACAAACAAGAAAAACGTACGCAAACCAATTGAGGGAACTAGGGTTACATATTGGGCAAGAGCTTGCATTGTCTTATTTATGGGAACGTGATGGCATTACGCAATCTCAACTGAGACATAAAACGGGGTCCGAGGCTTCGACAATTAGTAATATGCTTAAAAAATTAGAACAAGACGATATTGTTTATAGAAAGCAAGATGAAGACGATAATCGAATACACAAAGTCTACCTGACAGAGAAAGGCCGAGATCTTCAAAAACCGATTTCAGCAATTTGGCAATCGCATGAAGAGAACATGTTCGGAGGCTTTGAACCAGAGGACTTGTTGACCATGAAGCAGCTTCTTCAACAAGTCAAAGAGAACTTGACTGCTGAAAATTAAAAAAAGACGACCCTTCTTAAACACTGAAAGGTCGTCTAATTTATATAAAATGAATTAGTCACGTCGCATGATTTGCTCGCCGTTAATATCAAGTTCATCGATAAACTCAAATCCGAGTTTTTTATATAAATAGATGGCCCCCTCATTATCCAAGTAAACACTTAAGTAAATAGGTTGCTTGCCGTATACTTCTGTCACTCTGTCTATCAATGCAAGCATGGATTCTTCCCCAAAGCCTTTCCCTTGTTCCTCTTCATCAATAAGAATGCGGTCAATCCAGAGGCGACCTTGTTCTTTCTTTTGGGGGAGGAAACCGTACATGGCGAAACCTACGAGACGGCCTTCTGTATATAAACCTACAGGACGGTACGCTTTCTGTTCTACCGAATCCTCTAAGCATTCATATGGGGATTCAACAAAATTTGTTTGCGAATGTGCCACTTGTAAGCTTAAAACCTCTTTATAATTTTCTTTTGTCACGTCATGAATTTCAATGCCCACGACTTTTCAATCCTTTCTAGTTCTACTGTACTTTTCAAAAAATACATCGTAAAGTGCACAATGATTTTTTGAAGCTGTTATTATTTATAATAGATGAATAAGGTTGGTAAAGCCATAAAGGAGGTTTTTGAAATGAAATTGTATAAATGGTTAGGTTCCGAAGAAGAAGCAGTAAAAGTAGTGAATGATTTGAACAATAGTCCTTTTGTTCACTTGAAAAATAGAGAGGAATCTCTTCTATTGTGTGAGGCAGAAGATGCTCCGTTTACGTACACAGAGGCTTACGAAATTCTCGATCAAACGGGAGAGCTACAGGGAAATGGTTTTGCTGTTCTTAATAATGTTCCAGTGACAGCAGAAGGAAAAGCACTATTTGAACAGCGTTTTCAAAACCGCGCAAAACTAATTGAACACGAGCCTGGCTTTATCGCAATACGTGTATTACGACCGTTAACATCAGATACGTATGTTATTTTGACGATATGGGAAAACTCAAATGCATTTACAAGTTGGCAAGATTCACAAGCCTATTCCAAAGCACATGCGAAGCGAGGAACGGAGAAAGGGATAGACAAACGTCCCAATATTTTCTCGCGTCCTTCTTTTGTCACGACATACCAGTAGAAAATCACTTGAAAACCTAAACGTTTTGAATAAATTGCTTGAGGGGATAGAAAGAGTAGAACAAGTGAGGAGTTTTAAATCATGAAGAAAATTGCGCTATATGGCTTTAGCCTCTTTTTCATTGCGGCAGGTATTGCCCATTTCACATTAGAATCTTTCTTTTTAACAGGTATGCCTGATTGGACGCCTTTTCCACTCGCAATTATTTACCTATCAGGTGTGATCGAGATTTTATTGGCCATTGGTTTATTGGTTAAAAAGACACGTAGAATGACAGGAATTCTCACTGCTATTTTCTTGGTGCTTATATTCCCTGTCAACATCTACATGGCCTTAACACCCGAGAACTTTAGTCTCCCTGCCTATGTATTATGGCTTCGATTGCCACTCCAATTTTTATTTATATGGTGGGTATTGAAAGTAAGTAAATACGATTGAAAGCATTAAAGAGAGTCGTATGCAATTTAACGAATTGTATACGGCTTTCTTTTTTTGTTGCGCTTCTTAGGCACCTGTAATATAATAGTTACATATGATACATTTAAAAAATGGTGATGATTTATTACTTGTCCTGGAAGCATTATCAAATGTACATCGTCTAAAAATTATTGCAGTGTTGTCAGAAGAAAGACACTATGTGAGTGAGCTTGCAAGAAGATTAGAGATGAGTAGACCTTTGCTCTATTTACATTTACAAAAGCTAGAGGAGGCGAAATTGGTTTCGGGTAACTTAGAGATTTTAGAGAGTGGACAATCAGCGAAATTTTACGAACTGAATCCATTCGATTTAGCGCTAACAGAAGGGTTAATTCAACAATTAGCCCCGTCACTCACGATGAAAAAGAAAAAATAAGAGAGGAATGATTACTTTGGGATTATTATCACTAGCTGCACTTATTTCTATGGTATTACCACTCGTTGTCATAGGACTGGTCACTTACTATATTATGAAGACCGTTAAAGGTTTTGAATTGCGTGCTGCGGAGAAATTAACGTTAGAAAAAGAAAGCAATGCTTTACTGAGTAAAGAAGTAGAAGCGTTAAATGTTCGTCTACAATCTATTGAACAAATTTTAAAAGAGGTTGAGTGACAAAAGAATCACTAGAATTTAAACTACAAAATCCAGATTAGGATTTTGTAGTTTTTTAACGAATTTAATTGTAATAAGCATCTTGGTACAGGAAAAGTGTTTGGATCTGTATGTAAGATAATCTGCACGCGCAATACTTGACGCACTAACTTACTAAAAGTATGCTGCAAGTGTACTTATTATAAGGTAGATATAGGAGGAATTTAAGTGACTGAAATGCTGTCTACACTTATTCGTGAACGACGTTCGGTGCGTAAATATGATCCGAACTTTAAAATTGAACAGGATGAGATTTTAGAAATGTTGAAGGAAGCAACGCTTGCACCTTCAACTAGTAACCTTCAACCGTGGGAGTTTCTTGTGTTTTTAGATCCAGAAGAAAGAAAAGATTTGCGAGGAATTGCGTATAATCAGAAACAAATTGAAACCGCATCTGCTGTTATTGCAGTTCTAGGAGACAAAAACTTTCATGAAAATATTGGGTCAGTTTATGATAGCATGTCTGACGCTGGATATATTGATGATGCGAGTAAAGAAGTGCTTGTTGGGAATGCGAATAAGGCTTACCCTCATGCACCAGAAGAAGCGCGCAAGAATTTGGCGACATTCGATGCAGGACTTGCTGCTATGCAGTTTATGTTAATTGCGAAGGAAAGAGGCTATGCAACGGGACCAATGGGTGGTTTTGATAAAGTGAAATTTGTCGAACGGTTTAATGTCTCTGAAAACCACTTTCCCATCGTGCTCATTACGATTGGGAAAGAAAATGCACCTGCCTATCCGACAACGCGGATTGCGATCGAAGACAAAGTAAGATTTATTTAGGAATACAAAAGAAATCAGGTCACTCGTAAAATGAGTGACCTGATTTTTTGCTTCTAATATATACCCTCAATCTCATCAACCGGTGTCATTGCTCCGTCAAAACATATCGTTGTGTGAACCTTCTCTTAAGCTATATGTTGC